>CAJYBS010000184.1 GCA_913064795.1 uncultured Gammaproteobacteria bacterium | reverse complement strand
TATGCGAAATATTCGCGGTCCAGTTCGAGTCACTTGTTGCGCGTTCAGTTTAGCCCTCACCGGAAGCCAAGGCTTCGATTTTTCCGATTAGCCGTTTAAGATCCACGGGCTTGGTATCAAAATCGTCAGCGCCTGCCTCCAGCGCCTTAATTCGATCCTCCTCCAGCGCATGAGCTGTTAGCGCGATAATGGGTATATGCGCTATCGACTCGTCGGCTTTGGCCGCTGTGGTGGCTTCCCAGCCGTTCATGACGGGTAAGCCAATGTCCATGAGCACAAGGTCCGGTTTCAGGTCCTTGATGGCCTGCAGTCCGAGGGCACCGTCTTCGGCCATCTCGATCTCATAGCCTTTCTTGGTAAGCCGTCGAGACAACATGTCTCGATTCATTTCGTTATCTTCTACGATGAGAATTTTGGTCACGGTTGCTTCCTGTGCAAAGTTTAGGCAGTCGATGCGATTGCCAGTTGGCGCAATCTGTCTGCAATATTTGAATCGTTCTTGTCGATGAACCCAACGTGGACGGATTCCAGCGTTGCTTTTAACGTATCATCGAGTTCCATCCCGGAGAAAATAATGATTTGTGGAGCGTTATCCATCGATTTTGCATTGAAATGGGTGAGAAACTCGAAACCGTCCATGACGGGCATAGAGAGATCGAGAATAATAAGGTCGAGTTCATCGGTCAGCCGCTCTAAGCCCTCCTTACCATTCTCTGCGGTCAGCAGTTCAAAGCCGTTGGCACCGAGTACCCGAGACAGCAAATCTCTGGCCTCGGCGTCGTCATCAATGATCAGAGCTTTCATGCCAGTGGTATCGTTGCCCATTAAAGACCTGATCTGATCCAGTAACACCGTTCGATCGATGGGTTTCATCATATGGGCGCTGGCGCCAAGACCTTGAGCCTTCTGATCGTCTTCCAGCATGCTAATGACGATTACGGGCAGGTCTTTAAGATTTTCATCGCTTTTGATTTCCGACAGTACCGACCAACCGTCCCGCCCCGGCATCAATATGTCGAGCAACACGATGTCCGGTCGCTGCTTCTTCAGGAGTTCTATTCCTCGATTGCCCGTATCTGCAAACATCATCGCGAATTCGTCGCCGAAGTTTCGCTGTACAAGTTCGTGGACATTGGGGTCGTCATCAATGACCAGCAACTTTTTGCGCTGGGGATCATCGCTGCTCCACTGAAGCTCTGCTTCGGTAACGTGATCTGCCGTTGCCTCATCACCGACTGCCTGATGGACGACCTGACGCGGCACGCGCAGTCGAAAAGTCGAACCCTTACCTACTTCGCTTTCGACGCTGATAGATCCATTCATCATCTCGACGAGTTGCTTGGTAATGCTCAGCCCCAATCCGGTGCCTCCGAATTTTGCCGTGGTGTCTCCCTCTGCCTGAGTAAACTCGGCGAACACTTTATCGAGCTGATCCGCCGACATGCCGATGCCGGTATCTGAAATTTCGAAGCTCAGCCAGTCTTCTCCGTTGACCACTACGCTTTGCGAAATTAGTGAAACCGTGCCGTTCTCAGTGAATTTGCACGCGTTGCTCATTAGGTTGAGTAGACATTGCCGCAGCCGTGTTTCGTCGCTGTGCATGCTGCCGATATCGGCTGGAGTGTTAATCACTAGCTTGTTGCCGTTTTTCGCCGCCAACGGTTCGCCGACGCTTTGTAAAACCGTGATCACCCCACTAACGTCAAAGTCCGTCAAAAACAACTCAAGCTTGCCGGCTTCAATTTTGGAGAGGTCCAGAATGTCGTTGATCAGGCCAAGCAGATGCTTGCCTGAATCATTAATCTTTTTCAGATCCTCCATCATGGTGTCGAGGCCTTCGTCTTCGGCGTCTTCTGCGAGCAGTTCACTGTAACCAATAATGGCGTTCAGCGGCGTTCGAAGCTCGTGACTCATGTTCGCTAGAAATTTGCTTTTGGCCAAGTTCGCATCTGCTGCTTCATCGCGCGCGGTCTCAAGTTCTCCTGTCCGCGCGGAGATCAGCGCGGTTACTTGGTCAGACATGCGCTCAAAAGCCAGCGAGATAAGACCGCTCTCCTCCACCTCTGCTTTTCCTGTGGCGAGTTCCGAGTCTTTAGACAGTTGCTTGAGTCGATCGATATCTTGCAGAATTAAATCTCGCGCGCCGCCGTCCAGTTGGTCGGAAAGCAACGCCATTTTGTCGATAATAATGGCGTCTCTGTTTTTTCGGGATGCTGATATTTCTTGTCTAATATCCTCAATTTCCTGCAGCTTGTTCTTATAGCTTCGCAGCGCCCCGACGAGTTGTCCGATTTCGTCATTGTCGTTAGCCAAGAACGTTTTTTCCCTGCGGATATCAACATTCCGGTCGCCATCGGTTAACGCTTTGAGAACAAAAATTGCGCTGCCTAGGCCCGACAACAGCGATCGTTGGGCGAAGAAAACCACAAAAAATATGATCGCTAGAACCAGCAACGTAAAACCAAAAACCTGAAAGGTGTACCGGGTTTTTTCGTCGATCAGCGCGCTGATGTCGCTGGTCAAAACGAGCATTAGGGAGGCAGTGTCTAAGGATTCAAACAGCGGAATCTTCACAAAACTGAATTTGGATTTCTCAAGAACGCCATGCAATGCCTCGGGTTGAACAGCCACAAATTCCGCCGCCTCGATTTCAACCGAATCCACAGCTGGATTCTGATTTACGGCGTCATAGATGTGGGCATCAAGCTGGAATTGTTGTTCAAAACGCTTCAGCATGGGATCGACCGGCGCTGCCGTCAGCAGGATAAATCGAACCTGGTTGCCAACGAGCAATGGTTCGGCTCTCACTAGGCTGTAATTAACCTGCTCATTGGACTCTTGGCGCATGTAGCCGGACCAAGGTGTCGCTGTCTGCACAATGGTTTCATATAGATCGATCCGGGAGCCAACGCTTTCAAAAGACGTTTCAAATTTGGCTGAGCATGGATCGTATTTGCGTGCGAACAGTGATTTTTTGCATACAATTTGCTCAAAGTTCTCGGCTCGGGTGATTGAGTAAAAGAGAACCTTGCCTCGTTGCAGCGGAGCGCCAAAAAATATTCTCAGCAGCCTGTTGGTCTCAACAGACCCGCCTCCTTCTTCCTTAAGGCCCCGGATAATTGGGTTGGCAATACTGTCAATGTCGCTCTTTGTGTAGTCAACGTCGCTGCCGTAAAGCGGAACAGAGGCACTGGTGGTCAGGGGCTCTGCATTTTCGGCTCGCCAAAACGCTGCGTTTTTGCTGGTTGGCCCATACTCCGCCAAGGACGCGACGCTTTCGTCCTGAATACGACGCCATGCCTGGTCATAAATATTCCACCGCAACTCAGCATCAGCAGTCATCTGCGCCGCCTCCCGCTGCAAACTGGTCAGCCACACCGTTGCCGCGGTAGCAGCGCTGCCAACAATTGAAATGAAAAGGAGCAGTGTTCTAATTTGCATTGCGTCGTAACTCTCTATGTATTATTTGAGGTTAGCTCGAGTTTCAGCGACCAACTTGGGGATTAAAAACCGATCGCTGGGATACAGTTGGGTAATGACGATGCCGGCTGTTTTGGTCTTTTTGTCGATCCACAAGCCCGACCCCGAGAATCCGGACCAGTAGTAAAAGTCATGATCCTCAGTGTTGCTCACATCACCTTCTTTATTTGTTCGGATGGCCAGTGATGCCATGGACAAGTTGTCTTGCCTGGAATAAGCGATACTTCGCCTCATTGGAGACTTTCCAAACTTGCTGCTCAATTGGCTACCAAACACCAGCGGCAACGTGTTTTCACTCAATAATGGCGTACCGTCTGCAAGTCTCAGATCGTTCAGCAGAAACGAAACAAACGTAACCAAGTCTTCCACGCTGGCCGTTAATCCTGATCCAGGACTGACGCACCCGGGTTGAATTCCGGCATTAATTACCTCAACGTCGAATTTGCTGAATGGCTGGTAGCGTTGGTACGCACCCGGGACTGGGTAAGTCTTGATCATTGGTTCATACAGCTGAACGACGTGTTTAACATTGGGGGCACTTACTGCCGTCGTTAGCGTGTCGATTCCGAGTGGTCCACTGATGTACTCGCTCAGCAACGCTTCGAAGGGTTTGTTCGTCGCAACCTCCATCACCCTACCCAGTACATCGGTTGCGACAGAGTAGGAAAACCGCTCGCCAGGATTCGTTTGCAACGGTGCCTGCGTTAGCCGCTGGACTGATTCGGATAGACTTTGAGTGGAAGAGCCGGCCAAGCACTTTAACCCGAAAATATCGTTCTTTTGGTAGTACTCGGCTACGGGGCCCCAGCCCTGCATTTCTGCGCTTTGTGATAGACCGGCGGTATGCAGTAATAAATCTGAGATTAAAATCTGCCGCGGTTTGGCGACAGACGGTTCTTTTTCTGCCTCGATGTTGGCTGAGGCAAACTCGGGGATATACATTGAAACCGGATCATCCAGCTGGAATACGCCAATGTCCGCCAGCTTTAGCGCCAGAAGGTTCGTGAACGGCTTCGAGAGCGAAAGCAGGGAGACGATTGACGTGGGATCAATTGCCTCAACCGGAACGATGCCCTCTCCATAATAGAGCGCCTTCTCTGCAAGCATGCCCTGCTCATTCACTACTGCAACGCGATATGCTGGGATATGGCCTTGGGTGACCAACTCATCCAGGAACTCCATCTCCAGTTCACCTTGATTCTTTGCGTAGGCAATGGGCAAGAAAAAGGCTAAAGAACAGGCACATAGGTGCCATATGGCTTTCTTCATCGCAGGACAGCCTTGTCGACTATGTTCTCGATTTCATTGTTTTTGTTATATAAAGACGGCATAAGCTGGGTGCCGAAAACGCCCACGGTTTTGTTTTCTTTGTCCATCCAAAAGAATGTGTTCGCTGCCCCACCCCAGAAATAGTAGTCAACCGTTTCCGCACCAGTGGCTTCATCAACATCGAGTTTTCTGCCGAATCCTGCCGAAAACTTCATGTAACTAGAGGCATCTTCGCCAAACCCTCTGCGGAATGCCTCTGGCAACAGCTGAGTGGTTTGATCCCTGAGATGTTGATCCACCGATTCCTTACTAAGAATTCTTTTTCCATTCAATTCGCCATAGTTGGCAATCATCGTCAAATAAATGGCGTAATCGTTAATGGACCCCCAAAGACC
>CAJYBS010000183.1 GCA_913064795.1 uncultured Gammaproteobacteria bacterium | reverse complement strand
GACTCGAACCTTCGACCAATGGATTATGAGTCCACTGCTCTAACCAACTGAGCTATAGGCCCGAGGGGAAGAGTCTACAGAAATTCGAAATCATTGGCGATGCGTTTGACGCTTCGTTCAATAAATAATAGTCTCCTCGTTGAAACTCAATCCTAAGCGATGGGTATTCAATAATGGATCGCCGTTTCTTGACGCAAAGCGTCCTCGGCGAGAAAGAAATGGATGCTGAAACATGATTCAGCGCAGATAACACACAGGACTTGATCTCAATCAGACAGGTACCTTGAGTCGGTGACGCATGTCACCCCCCAGATGCCGTCGATTGAAGCGTTCTACTCTAAAGGGAGGACAGCCATGCAATCGGTTACCCAGCTCCAGCGGCTCAAGAATAACCAGCAAAAAATTTCAATGGTGACCTGTTACGACTACTGGTCCGCGCAGCTTGTTGCCGCCTCATCGATGGATTGCCTATTGGTTGGGGATTCCCTCGCTGTAGTCATGCATGGTTACGCGTCAACTGTTCATGCCACACTCGACCTGATGCTGCCTCATGTCTCAGCGGTTGCTCGGGGTGCGGGGTCAAAACTGGTGGTGGCTGACATGCCCTTTATGACAGCCAGCGGCGATTTAAGTTCTGGAGTTACAGCAGCGACCGCATTGATCCAAGCGGGTGCTCACGCGGTAAAAATTGAGGGCGCCGGTCACCAGGCGCTGCTGATTGAGCATCTGGTCGAGGCGGGCATTCCCGTCGTGGGACATCTCGGCCTGACGCCGCAATCTGTGCTGCAGTTGGGTGGACATCGGGTCCAGGCCAAGGATGAAGCCGCTGCTAGATGCTTGGTTTCCGATGCAGAAAAAGTGGAAGCAGCCGGTGCAGCTGCCCTGGTGCTTGAGTGTGTTCCTGCCAAGGTTGCTGCAGAAATCGCGAAGGTGCTGCGGATTCCAGTGATTGGCATCGGCGCTGGAGTTGATGTAGATGGACAGGTGTTGGTCTTGCAGGACTTGTTAGGCGCGAATCCAGGATTCAAGCCGAAATTTTTGAGGAAATACGCGGATTTGTCATCGAGTATCGGGCAAGCTTTGGACCGTTATCATGACGATGTTCAGAGCGGCGCCTTCCCAGCACGGTGTGAGAGTTATGCATGAACACGTTTACGACCGTTGACTCAGTTCGTGAGCACCGCGCGGGTCTGGAGGGCCAGGTGGGATGCGTGCCAACGATGGGTGCTCTTCACGATGGTCATCTTGCATTAGTCCGACGCGCGTTGGCGGAAAACGAACATGTTTTTGTCACTCTGTTTGTTAATCCGAAGCAGTTCAACGATCCAGCAGATTTGGCGGCGTACCCCAGACGTGATGTCGAAGACATTGATTTGTTGAACGAGGCCGGCGTAACCGCAGTTTTCATGCCTTCAGCGGATTCGATCTACTCGCCCGAGGACACCTACCTGGTGAATGAATCCCTTGAAAGCCTTGATCGTTGCGGGAGCGCCCGTCCAGGACATTTCAGTGGGGTGCTGACGGTTGTGATGAAGTTGTTGAATATTTTAGCCCCCGATCGTGCCTATTTCGGAGAAAAGGACTTTCAACAGCTTGAGCTGATACGGGGCATGGTGGCTGCTTTTTTCATGCGGATCGATATTATTGGTGTCCCCACCGTTCGTCTGTCAGACGGTTTAGCGCTGAGTTCACGCAACGCGCTATTGGGACCAGCGGAACGAGCCCTGGCACCGCATCTTTTTCAGTGTCTACAAAGCAATGACTCTGATCGTGTTGTGACGGACAAACTTGAACAGGCAGGATTTACCGTAGACTACATCCAAACGCTGAAAAACCGCCGATTCGGCGCGGTTTTTCTGGGCGAAGGAAAGCGGCAAGTTCGACTGATTGATAATGTGAGACTAAAGCGATGATCCTATGTCTTGATGTGGGTAACACCCAAGTTTATGGCGGCGTTTTCGATCAAGAACGCCTTAAAACACAATTCCGAAGAACCTCTCAGCTCAACAGCAGCTCTGACGAACTGGGTGTTTTTTTTCGGGCGGTTCTTCGAGAGAACAATATAGAGCCCTCAGCGATACAGTCGATTGTTATTTGTTGTGTGGTGCCGGATCTGCTCTATTCCTTGAGGGCTTGCGCGCAAAAGTACTTTGATATCGAACCCTTGATCTTGCGGCCTGGGATTAAAACAGGCTTAAAGGTCGCGTATCGAGACCCCAAAGAGGTTGGCGCAGATCGCATCGCGGATGCCGTCGGTGCGATTAAATTGTTCCCTGGTCGAAATTTAATCGTGGCGGACTTTGGGACGGCGACGACAGTCTGTGCGATTCGGTCAGACCGAACGTTTTTGGGCGGCAACATTATACCGGGCATTCGTTTATCGATGGAGGCCCTAGAGATGCGCACCGCGCAGTTACCTTCCGTTGAGATCAAGCCCGTCCGGAAAGCCTTTGGAACGACCACAATCGAGAGTATTCAGAGTGGTCTGTTCTGGTCGAATGTGGGGATGATCAAGGAGCTGGTTGCTCGAGTCACCGAACAAGAATTTTCTAATGATCCACCCTTGGTAGTGGGGACAGGTGGCTTTGTCCATTTGTTTGATCGTGAAAATATTTTTGATCACGTCGTCAGTGATCTCATCTTGACTGGCTTGATTGAGGTGTTGCGACTGAATTCCCCCGCTGCCCATGCCTCCCCCTAGGCGTCCGATCCAGAGCTGTACTTTGAATGGCGCTGTTCAGAGTCTGCTATTATCCGAGCAACAGCCTTTACATGGTCATCGCTTATGCTTCTGCGCAATCTGAAACTCTGGGATGGGGTAGAGAGTGATTATTCTACCGAATTCGATGCCCTAAGAATTAATGAGGATGGGTCGCTTGTTCTGACAACCTCCGACGAGGTCTTGGTAGATGAGACGACCCAGGACCTTGCGGGCGCTTATGCGATACCCGGTCTCATCGATGCTCACATCCACTTGTGTCTAGACCCTAGGGAATCTGATCCTTTTGCTCACGGTAAGGTGCCAGAATCTGAGCAGCTTAAAGCCATGGCCGAGCGCGCCTATAAAATGGTCTGCGCGGGCATTACTTCCGCGCGGGATCTAGGGGGTGGCCAGTGGCTCGAGTTGAAAATTCGGGATGCGATTAGGTCAGGTGAAATTCAAGGTCCAAGGCTGATGTGTGCAGGGCAGCCGATTACCTCCGTTCAGGGGCACTGTCACTTTTGGGGTGGTGAAGCTAAGGATGAAATCTCCGCCCTGTCAGTGCTGGATCGTCAGGTCGAGAAAGGGGTCGATCTAATTAAAGTGATGGCCACCGGGGGTAACATCACCCCAGGGAGTCGTCCAGTCGATGCGCAGTTTGATGAATCGGTCATTCAAGCGATTGTTCAGGCTGCAAACGCGCAAGGTTTCCCCGTTGCAGCGCATTGTCATGGCGTGGATGGCATTCGAAATGCAGCCCATGCGGGTGTCACCACAATAGAGCATTGTTCTTGGGTCGGTCCCGATGGCTGGGGCAAGCACTATGAGCCTGAACTTGCGAGAACGATTGGGCAGAAAGGCATATGGGTGTCTCCAACGGTGAATGCCGGTTGGGGGAGACATCTGGGTAACGAACGGTATGTGGCTGCGATCAATGCGCGGTATCAATCGATGAAAGCGGCGGGCTGTCGGCTGATTGCGTCGACAGATGCGGGAATTCCGAACGTCTTCCACGAAGATTTGCCAAAAGCCCTCGGGGTCTTCAAAGCAGTAGCCGCGCTCTCCAATTTAGAGACGTTGAAGAGCGCTACCAGCGACTGTGCGCGAGCTCTGGGACTCGAGGCCGTGACCGGACGTTTGGCGGATGGGTTGTCGGCGGATTTTTTGATCTTTGACCAATCGCCTCTGGACAACCTGGAAGTTCTCGAAAATCCAAGTTGGATCTATGCACAGGGCAAGCAAATTACAGGTCAGTAGCCGTCGTTGAGGCAGTGAAGATGATCTCCCTTAAGTTTCGCAAGAACTGCCAATGACTGATTTCGCTAGACGACGTTTGTTGAAAACGGCTGCAGTAGGGACAGGCTTGGGTGTGGTGTCAATCTCTGGTGTTGTTGCTTTGTTCACGAGGCGATCTGATCTTGAGGCAGTGAATTCCAAGGTGCGTGTGTCGCCGATCGATGAAGCACATATTCAGAGCCTTGGTCGAGCCCTAGCGTCATCGGTGCCCGAACAAACTGAGTATCTCGAGTCACTGGGCTTGTCCAGTGAGGCGGCCTTATCGGCGGTGGCTTATTTTAGAAAAATGCAACTTCCGGATCGTATTGCACGCGATGATGTTTTTTTGAGTGATGACCATCAGCGCGCTTTGGCGAGTACATTTGATCGGTTAACTCGGATACAGCGGCACTTCGGCCATGGTTTCTTTAATATATTGGGCTTTGAACAACTCCTAAAAGCTGCTTTAAAAACGCCTTCAATCGGTCGATTTAACTTGATCGAAATGAATTTGCTTCAGTGGATCTTTTTCGAAAATCCAGAGCGCTACGGCTTTCGAGGTGAAAAGATGGCGAGGGATTTTTTGGATAATTTGCGGTCCAGTGATTTATTTTTTGATGCTCGGTTTGGACAATACTTGTTCAAGCGTCATGCAAAACCTTTGTTCGACCGGCTTCGTTCCGATATTGGGTCTGACCTTATTTTGACCTCGGGTGCGCGCGGCCTTCCGAAGCAAAGCTACCTTTTCCTAGCAAAATTGATCGAATGCCAGGGTAACGTTTCCATGGCTTCACGTAGCCTTGCTCCGCCAGGGTATTCTTATCATTGGTCGGGCGACTTTGATGTGGGTTCAAGGCTTTTGGGGAGCGAAAACTTCTCGATGGCGTTTACTCGATCCGCGGTGTATCAAAAAATGCGGCGTTTGAACTATGTGAGGTTGCGCTATCCCGATCAGAACCGATCCGGGGTTCGCTTTGAACCTTGGCATGTTAAAGTGCCCCCTTCTGACACTCAGATTCAAGATTTGGGGGCAGGGCAGAGATTTCGAGAAATGATGGGCGGGCCGCTGCAGAAATCTGGTAAATCAGTGACAGCCCTCAGCGCCACAAACAGGACGCTGACAATGATAGAGGTGGCTTGTTCGAAGGGCTATCGGATTGCTGGATGGG
>CAJYBS010000182.1 GCA_913064795.1 uncultured Gammaproteobacteria bacterium | reverse complement strand
CCATCGTCTGATTGCACCCAACAAGCATCGTACCTGAACAAGACGGGTTCGCATCGCGCTCGATGCACTGATGTAGAGCGAGGCCCAGCCGCCCTTTCAATGGCGCTCAGCCCACAATACTCAGACGGATTGACAGGTCCGCCAGTGAACTGATCAACTCAGCACCTATTCTAAGTCAGAGACCACCCATGACAGTCGAAATCAATGGCGTTGCACACATTCAGCTCACGGTTGCCAAGGACCACGGCGCTCTAGAATTCTGGTCCAAACTCTGTGAATTCTTAAACCTGAAAACCCTCATCAAAGGCGAAGACGTGCTTTATTGTATTGGCGGACGCACGGGTATCCTTGTGCGAGAGGTCGCCGAACAATACGCCACAACGACCTTCAACCAAGACCACCCCGGACTGCATCATTTTTGCTTGAGAGCGCGCTCCACTGATGATGTCGATGCATTGGGGCAATTTGCTCGGGACACGCTAGACGCTGAGATCATCCGGGCACCATCACTCTCGGAGCATTTCGCACCAGGCTATTACTCTCTGTTATTCAAAGACCCCACGGGCATTCCCATCGAGTTTAACTTCGTTCCAGGACAGGGGCATTTTGGCGAGGAAGGCAGGCTCGGAGAGGGGGGGCCTGGACCCGCACGCCGTTATGGCGACTTCGGGCTAACGGACTGAATGAACACCATCATCAGCCATTTTAGCGAAGCGCACCGCCAAGCCATTATCGACCTTATGGCGTTGCTGCAAAACACGGAACGCGCTTTGAGCTTGGACCGACAGCCTGGGCCATTGATGGCTCCGGGGCACATCAATTATCTGCTGAACCAGGTTCAAACTCAGGACGGCGTCTTTTTAACCGCGGTCATAGATAATGATGTGATCGGTTTTCTAGTGATGATCATCAGCGCTGAGGATCTAGGCGACGAACATCTCGAAGCACATTACCGGCGCTATGGTGAAATCACTGATCTTGTTGTTGCGCCTGATCATCGGGGGCAAGGTATTGCTCAATCGCTTATAGGGCACGCCGTTCAGCACGTGCGAGACCGCAATCTATCCCGCGTTAAAGTAACCACGCTCGAAAACAATAAAGCCGCCGCAGCACTTTATCAATCGACGGGATTCAGGTCCGCCGAGCGCACCTTTATTCTCGATATCTGACCGCCAGCATTGATCTGACAAACGCTCCTTAAAAGAGCAGATCGTCGCTCAAAACTCTACGACTCGATCAGCAGGCTACATCTACACACCAGGCTACTCTGTGAGCAACGCACCCTAATGATTCAACGCACCATTGAGCGAGTGAATAATCTCATCTACCTTGAAAAACTGACAGACACCCCAGTATCGCGGCGTTGTGGCTTCAACAATGGCACGTTCGGTATCGCCCCCGTTGGATAAAAAATTACCGACCATGCTTGAAAACCCGAACAACAAAACGGCAGCTAATTGACCGTCTCGCATCAAGTCCGAAAAGCTATAGCCCCTCACCCCGCCAGCCAGAAGCCCTGCATGGTAGTCTCTGAGCATTGATTCGCCCTGCTCAAATAGCGTGTCTGGCGCGACTGAGTTAGCAAAAAAATACATAACATCGTAGATACCGGGGCCGGCTGCTGCCAACTGCCAGTCATAGGCTCTAGCAGCGCCTGAACTTGCATCAAAGCAAAAGTTTTCAATCCGAGCGTCACCGTGCAAAAGTGTTTTCGGGCGACGCTCAGAAAAATAACGAAATATCGCACCGGCTGCCGCATTTCCAGGTTCATACATTGGAAGCATCTCTGGGGGAATCAAGTCACCAAAATCTTTTTGAAATAGTGGCCAGCCGGTGGCGATGATCGGTGCGTAGATATCCGCCCAATCAGAAAACTGATACAAGCTATCAACGACATCAAGTTCAGGCTTTTCCCAATAATAGGCATGCATACGGGCCAAACCCGCCATACAGGCTGAGGCATCCTGAACAGAGAGCCCTTCAAGCTGGCTCACAAATCGGAAGGACTCGAGATCCTCCATTAATAGCAAATAATCTCCCTCACCGGAGACATCTGAGCCACCATAAAATGCGGGTGGGCTAAGGGGGCAGTCAACCGAAAAGTTTTGGTAGAAACGCATCTCACGCTCATAAGCGAGTAGGCCCTTGCCTGTCTCAAGATTGGAAACTCTCAGAGTAGGGAATTTGACGATAACGGATTCAGGCCCTGCACCAGCAGGATCCCAGGACAATCGAATACGGCCAACATCACCGAGAAATCCCGCCGTCTCACCAACCGGTTCTGCTTTAAAGTCGGTGATTCGCAGCGAGCTATCCTCGTCATTCTGATGGGGATCAGCGCCCGGCCCCTGCTTGAGTCCTGCCTGCGCATTCAACCAAGCCAAGGACAGCTCACCTAAAGATCTTGGATTGGTTTCGGCCATTTAACACTCCCCTTCACTATCCTTATCGAGGTTCCCGTAGCTGCCCTCTTTGGTGAATTTACCTGTCGACCCGACAAGGTAAGGTTTAACTCATTGCCCAGCAACAGCATCAACTCGCTTCTCTGTGGGCTCGCACTAGCTCGAGTCGCACGGCACTTTCTCGGCGCTCATTGTTTTGCTCAATGTCCCTTCAAGTGCGAAACAACCGGACTGCAGGCAAAAAATTAGACCAGATCGACGTTAAGCTCAAGTTAGAAGGCGACAAACGTTCCCTCGACTCAACTGCGATGACAATCTTTGCTTCAGCTGCCCCGGACTTTTAGACCGGCCTTTTGGTAGCAGGCATCGATGACTTTCATTTGGCTGACCGCATCATCCGGGTCTGTCCAAATTGGGTCACCGTGGGTCACTGCCCTACAAAATGCCTCAAGTTGGAAGGTGTAACTGGCCTTCTGGGTAAACGTTTCAATCCGTTCCTCGCCCCCTGCCGACACTCGCATCTCATGGCCAAACTGTGGCACCAACGGGTTGGCAATCGTCAGCGTGCCAGCACTGCCCTCAACGTTGATCAAAGCCTTGAAACGGTCACTGGACTGCATGCCGCCAATAATCTCGGCCTCTGCACCGGATGGAAACAAAAGACTCGCCCGCATCTCTAGGTCAACTTGGTCAGGACCCACTACCGCGCAAGCGCTGGTGACCTTCGGTTCCTCTTGTAGCAAATGCCTTGCCCAACTTACCGGGTAGCAACCAATATCCATCAGCACTCCGCCGCCCAAGGCATAGGTCATCCGAATGTCATCTTCTGGAACTGGACCTTTGACTCGGAACTCTGCTTCGAGCCTTTGCACTTCCCCGATCTCTCCGCTTTTTATGACCTCGACAGCAGCAGCAAACAAAGGATGGTATCGATAGTGAAACGCGTCCATTAAAACCAGACCCGATCGGGCCGCAGCAGCGCGCATCGAGCGCGCCTCGGATGCATTCATCGCGAAGGACTTCTCACACAAGACATGCTTGCCCGCATCCAGGGCTTTCTGCGTCCACGTTGCATGCTCTGAAATGGGGAGCGGTATGTAAACGGCTTGGATCTCGGGATCACTAATCACCGAACCATAATCTCGATGGACCACCGGCACTTGATGCACCTCTGCAAAATGCCGCGCACGGGCGACATCACGCGCGCCAATGGATCGCACCGCCACTCCTGGGGTTTCGCGAGCTGGTTCAATCAGTCCCTGGGGAGCAATTTTTGCTGCGCCCAAAATCCCAAAATTGAGGGTCATGCAACAGCTGACATAAAGCGCGCATTCATATGTAAGTACGCATCAGGGCATGGATGTTCTGCCCAAACCGCTTGCCACTCGGCCGACTGGGTCCACTCCGGCCAGCGCTTCTCGCGCGCCTCAAGGCTGTCCCAACGAATAATCCAGCACACATTGGCTTGACCATGTTTTGAGACTTGAGGATCGCTCCCCCCCACCGCAGCGGGTATCCCCTCATCCATCCAAAAATCCAGAACGTCCAAATTGGCTTTCAGCCAAGGACCTGCTTTTTGCTCCGCCCAAGCCTTATAGACTGGAAAATCTTTTGATGCGATGGTGTAGTCTCTGATTTCGTAGATGGGTTGGGACATAAGCGGCTCCTTTAAGATAACGGACTCTGGGCAAATCGAATAGAGACGGGGCAAGACCGCGACGTAACCATTATTCAAACCCGGGCGTCGGTCTCTGTCATCAATCTATTCAGCACGATAAGCAAAAAAATTCCGCGATGCTTGATCATCCCGGGCCTATCGAAATTAGAAGCGGATACCGCCTGATTGCGATTTTTCAGGGGACATGCTTTAGTCAAAGCCAACTGAAAAACGGTCGATTCAAATGATCCTGCTGTCATCTCGTTCAGAAGCAGACATCACCGACCCAACAATGCCCTAGGAAAATTTATTTTGAATGCTTCGATCTTCAATCGGCGTCCTGATGTCTGGCTCGACGCGTTGATCCTGACCGGGGGCTTGGTGTTTGCAGGCTACCTACTCTGGGCTCAAGGTTTTCTCTCGCTGCTGCTCGCCTCAGACAAAAGCTATCTTTCGATCATCATCATCAGCATTTTTCTTCTCAACTCTTTAATCTGGCTTGTGCGATGTAGATCCTTGGGCAAGATCCAAAAGGCCCTCGAGCAACCCGAACATCCCGTCGAGGACTATTTGAAGCTTCAGAGGGACCTGTTAGGAGAGACCAACGCTGAGCACACAATGGATCAGCTGAGCCCTGAGCGCCTCGCAGATCATTTACTGAACCGCCATGCCTTTGGCTATTTCATCAGCGACCTACTTCTCAAGTTAGGCCTCATGGGAACGATGATCGGGTTCATCTTGATGCTTGGGCCCATCGCTGAGATCAAGAGTTTTGAGCCCTCGATGATGCAACAACTCTTGACCGCAATGAGTGGCGGAATGGCGATTGCCCTATATACGACCTTGGCCGGACTGGTGACCAGCACGCTGGTCAAAGCTCAGTACCATCTCGCGGACCAGAGCGTCGTCTATATCATCAGTGCCTTTGAACGTGTTAAGTCAGCCAGTACAAAGCCCCGTGCGCCATCCTAGCCTAAAACGCTTCCAGCAGGACGACGTCTTCACTGACTTGCTATTCAATGCCCGTTTGGTTTCTGTTTGTATGTTCGCCATCGCCTTCTTGTTGATCAGCGTACCCGCACAGAAAGGAGA
>CAJYBS010000181.1 GCA_913064795.1 uncultured Gammaproteobacteria bacterium | reverse complement strand
GACAGAGACAGAAAAAATAGAATCACAGTGCATAGAGAAAGAAAGTTATACAGACAGTCAGCGAACATAGTTCGCACCACATTATTCTTCGTGTAGTAAATAAGAATTAATCAATGGGTATAGATTTAATAACAGTAATAGTTGTTGTGACTTCATTGGCAACAGCTTTTTTATCATCCATTTTCGGAATGCTTGGTGGTCTTATTCTTATGGGGGTGCTAGTTAGCCTTATGCAGGTTGGGCCGGCAATGATTCTCCATGGTTTAACGCAAATGACTTCTAATGGTTACAGAGCATGGCTTAGTCGAAAGTATATCAATTGGAAAATTGTAGGTACTTTATTTATAGGCAATGTTTTGGCAGTGGCAATATTATTTTTTATAGCTTTTGTCCCAGATCAAATAAGTATTTTATTAGCTTTAGGTATATTGCCTTATATTGCTTGGGCAATACCTTCTAACTTTGCTTTTGATTTAACCAAAACCCCAGTAGGTATATTGGCAGGTGTTGTCGTTGTTGGAACTAACTTAATAGCTGGTGTTGGAGGGCCATTACTAGATGTATTTTTCCAAAGAGTGGAAATGACAAGACACCAGGTGGTAGCAACTAAAGCAGTTGCACAATTTTTAGGACACGTATCTAAAGTTATATTTTTTGGTGGATTTGCTGCTTCATCATCTAGCGAGAATTGGCCTGCTTTATGGCTTTTGGTAATAGTAATGACGGTATCTGTCGTGGGCACAATTTTTGGGAAAAAAGTCCTAGATAGAATTAACGATAGAACTTTTTTCTCGTGGACACAAAGAATTATGCTAGCTGTGGGAGCAGTATTAATAGCTAGAGCGATTTATCTGATTAATCTTTAGCTCTTTATATCTAGGTAGGGGGTGGGGTGGACTCCTGACCGGACTGTTACTTGGATTGTATACATACGTGTATACATCAAGAGGTTAAATCCGAAATTTGACTTCTTTAGCTCAAGCTCTGTAGTGATAGAGACTTAAATTTAGTCATTTTGAATACTCCAACATGAAAGATGAATCTCTCCGGGCGGGCCATCTTCTTTCGGGCAATCTCTTGTAAGCCTCAATAAGTTCGGTATCCGTCACAGTTTTTTGGCCCGGGTTGCAACGCTGGTTGGGCTAAAGGCATTGAAGAGAATTGAATCGTCCCAATCGTCTTCATATAAATCAGAGATCAAAAAGCCTGCTCTTAACTGTCCGCCGAGTTGGGCATCTAACGAGTGGCTGAACTCCAGGGCAAGCCCGTTTTCTTCGAGTGCGTGAAGCTCGGCCTCACTGAGTCTCTCGGCCTCATCGTATGGCAGTTTTCGCGTGACTTCTATTTTCCCAGTCCGCGCTGCCTCATCGTGATCAAATAGGAACATGCTCGGATTCATAAAGCCTACAAGTAAATCGCCTTTTGGTTTTAACACCCGATAGCATTGCGCCCACACGATCTCTATATTGGGCACGAAGAGATTAGAAACAGGGTGAAAAATGAGGTCAAAACTTTCTGGCTCGAGCTGAGAAAGATCGGCCATATCACCCTGCAGGCAGGTAACGTCGAGATGATGACGTTCGGCGAGTATTCGATCTTTTTCTAGTTGAACATCAGATAAGTCGAAGCTGACCACCCTCGCGCCCGCCGCAGCAAGCACAGGGGCTTGCTGGCCGCCTCCGGAGGCGAGGCAGAGCACGCTCTTTCCAGTCAAATGACCGAACCATGATTTAGGTACTGCTTTTAACGGCGTTAATATGACGTTCCAATCGCCGCTTCGAGCGGCGGCAATCGTCTCATCTGAAACCGGAACAGACCATTGACCATTGTTACGTGATTGTTGGTTCCATGCCTTTCGGTTGAATTCGAGAACATCCACACGCATTGTTTTTCTCTCTGCTTGTCTTCCGAACCGGAGCGTTAACGGTCCGGCGAGATAATGACATTGTACTCAACCAGCGTATGCTAAGGCGATTTTAAGTCTGGTGTCTGTCCCAGTTGTCCGTTTTGGGCCTTAATTGAGCTCGCTGTGAGGTTGCTCCGCTGAGCCAGCAAGCTCAACCCCCAGGGCGACAAACGCATTGATCCACTTCGTGGTCTCTCGAGGATTGACCGCATCTGGCCATAGGTCATCGGGATGGTGAAACAAGCCGTTGCGGCCCAAAATCGATAGATAACGACCACCGCCATCAAAGATATTGCGGGCCTCACCGAGTGGTCTCTCTCCTGTTGGGGTCTCGGCATCGGGCTCAATGGCATTTTTTTCAAGCCAAGGTCTAAGGCGAGACCGAGCTGCCTCATCAGAATACTGAAGCCTAACGCCCGGGTCGTATCGTGCAGCAAAATTGGCGCCGAGATGGATCCAGAGCAGCGCATCCTGAACAAGTGCAGCGTGCGTATCGAGATAATGGTCTAACCCGATGTGCCCTAATTCGTGCCCGGTGTTGGCCGTAAAGATAACATCCCGTTGGGGTTCGCTCGCTTTGATCGCTCGCATCATTTCTAGAAAGCAGGCAATACCACCGCCCCGTTCAGACGCGCACTGCCACCATCCGCTTCTGGGCGTCATGATGACCAATGGCGGCAGTTGTCTATTTTTTCCCTCTATTGTTGCCCCAATATTTCTGGCGATTGCATCGATGGTTTCGGCATGGAGGGTGAGATGTCCGGGGGTAGAGGAAGTGATGGCCAACTGGATCTCCCGCCAGTGCTTGCCCGCGACCTGGAGGACGGGCGGGCCGAAGGGTTTGGAGAAGTGCTCGGCATTGAGCAGCGCGATCCCATTCTTTGGTTGGCTTGCTTCCGACACAATGATAATCCCCCGATGTGCGTCAGTGAGCCGGGCAGAGTGAATAGCTTGTCCAATTTCAGTGTTGGCGAATGGCGGGGCCATGGCCACACCGATATCGGCTTGGCTGCCGATCGGTCCCAGGCTGCCCGAGAACCCTTTCTCCTCGGTATAGGAGCAGTCGTAGAGCGGAACACCAGGAACCGTTAATTGATCCAATCGCAGTGAGCACTCGAGGGGCTGAAGTCGCTGAAATCCAAAGGCAGTCTCGGTCGCCTCGACCCCGAGCGCTGATATTTTTGCAATTAGCCAGTCCGCGCTTCGATGATCGACCTCGGTGCCAGTCCGGTGAATCCCTTGGCTAGAGTACTCGGCGATCAAGGTGCTGATTCTTTGCTCCATTGTCTTGTCCTTGGCTTTGCTGCCGAATTGAAGGGGTATGAGCGCCGCGAGCAGGCTACTTTGAATAAACTTGCGTTTTGTCAGTCTGGGGCCGAGCTGTGTTAAACGATGTTTGATCATAGGGCTTTAGTTTGTCAGTCGACGGTCTGATGACGATCCTTTTAATTAAAAGGCGGCAATGACCGTAAGGCCAA
This sequence comes from uncultured Gammaproteobacteria bacterium, assembly GCA_913064795.1. GTDB lineage: Bacteria > Pseudomonadota > Gammaproteobacteria > Pseudomonadales > Azotimanducaceae > UBA9926. The sequence continues at coordinate 1,816 of CAJYBS010000181.1, read as the reverse complement.
TGCAAGACATTGCTGCAGCAATCAAAGCATACGGAATCTGGGTGAGCGCGTGATCGATGACGTCGCAGCCGCTGCCTTGGGCAGCGAGCACGGTGGCATCGGAGTAAAAACAAGCATGACTGCCAAAGGCGCTGGCCGACAATAGGGCGCCAATGGCGAGGGGTATGCTGACCCCGACACTCTCGGCTAGGGGCAAGATGATGGGTATGGCAATCGCAAAAACGCCCCAGCTGGATCCAGTGGCAAAGGAGATGAGTGCCATGGTTAGAAAAGTAATGACCGGAAAAAGTAACGGCGTCATTAAGGGCGCGACATTTTTAATGACGAAGTTGGGTAAACCGAGCTGATCGTTCACTTCTTTGAAGACGAACGCGATGACAACAATCGTGAGCGCAGGTAGCATCATCTTGATGCCATCAAGTACCGCATCCAACATGTGAGTCCAGGCGAGGAGGCGCTGAGCGCCGAAGAGTAAAATGGTGACCGTCACCGACGCAATAACGCCGATCTGGACGTCAAGCTCGTACCAGAGGGTAAACCCGATCAAGGTCGCTAACGGCAGTAAGAAATGATAAAGCCGAACCTCACGCCTCGGTTCTGGCGCGTTGTCATCGTCAGCGATTTCTGTGTGCTCACTGAGTGAACCTTGAGCGGTTTTCTGCTCCGCGGCTTTCATCGGGCCGAGTGCAGGAATGATCTCCAAAGCCACCAAGGGCACTAACAACACCGCCACGATCGGATAAATCATGTAGGGAATGGCACTGATGTAGAGATCCATTCCTTGACCCGGTTCAGCAAATCCGGATTCCTGAAATAGGCCAGCGTAAAATACGGCCCAAGTCGAAATTGGAACCAGTACACAGATGGGCGCGGCGGTCGAGTCGACGACGTAGGCAAGCTTTTCGCGTGAAACCCGAAACTGATCGGTCACTTTACGCATGGATGCCCCAACAGCCAGGGCATTGAGATAGTCGTCGATAAACACAATGATTCCCAACAGCCAGGTATACATGAGTGCGCTTTTTGAGCTCTTGGCTTTAGCGGCGAGCACTGCGCTGAAGGCATCGACCGCTCCGGCTCGTAGCAGCAGCATTATCAAGCTCCCCATGAGTCCGCAGACGATGATGACCCAAGCAATGGTCTCGCTCATCATGACCTCGAGTAGAGTGCTTGAAAACTGATCCAATGCGCTCGTTGGGCCGAGCATCAAAAGCCCGACCAGAGTTCCTGCTAACAAAGCCTCGATCGGTCGACGGCTAGTCACTGCGACGCAGACGGTGATGATGGCCGGAAGCAGTACAAGCCAGCTGTCCTGTAGTTCCAAAAAGTACTCCTAGTGAGGGTCTAGAACTGACGTTATTGAACGCACAGCCTTTCTAGCACATTGTTTCTCGTACATTATTTCAAGCACATTGTTTCAAGCACACTGTTTCAAGCACACGGATCCGGGCGCGGGTAGATCTTGCCTCGGCTTTGATGAGCGGAGGTTGGCTGCTAAGTTGCGCTAGATCAGGTTTCAAATAATACCCTTTTCTTGTAGTGAGGCGATGTTATCAGCATCGAGGCCGAGTTCCTCCAGGACTTCCCGGGTGTGCTCGCCTAAAAGCGGCGGCATACGTCGCCGCGGATCCTGGGGTGTTCCATGAAACCTCGCGGCAGGCTTTGCCTGTTGGTATTTCCCTGCGCTGGGATGATCAAAATCGAGAATTGACTCGTTGTGTAGGATTTGTGGGTCCTCGAAAACCTCCTCGAGCTCCAGGATGCGGCCACTGGGCACTTCGTTATCATTCATTCGGGCTAGGATGTCCTCGGTGGT
>CAJYBS010000180.1 GCA_913064795.1 uncultured Gammaproteobacteria bacterium | reverse complement strand
CTCGGCGAGTAAACTCCGGCGCATCAAGGCCTAGAGGGTTAATCTCTGAGACCTCAATATGAAATTCTGTCAAAACCGATTCGACTTGGTCGTTCGTTAGCTTAGATATGGTGGCCATTGCCTCGCCAACTTTTTGAACCTCTTTTGGATTCATGTGGCGCATTACTAGGGTAGCCGCTTCTTCACCCACACCCAGCAAGAAGATAGCTGCTCGCTGCGCTCCTGTAAGTTGAATGTTCTCAGCCATCTGATGCGATCCAGTTCTTCACGACATAAGCGGCTCGCACGGGTTGCTCATTCGCTGAATTTCGCGCCATCGCAAGGCTCTGTTGATAATTAGGTTTTGGTGCCACAGGAGGCAGCTCAGGTGGCGGAGCGGTCAGGGCAGTAATTTCCTGATTGTTCGCACCTTCCTGATCTGGCCCCTCGAGTGCAGCATTTGCATTTGTACCAGCGATAGCAGGAGTAGCGTAGCTGGTGGAGTAGCGCACCATGGGTCGAAGCACCGCGAATATTAGGGCTAATACTCCCAGTGCTGCTAGAAGGCCTTTGCCTAGATCCCAAATCCACGGCTGCTCTAGCAATCCAGGTTCTGGAAGTGGTTCCATGGGAGCAGGAGCGATAAAGGGCGAGTTGATTATTTGGACGGTATCACCTCGCGCTGCGTTGAAGCCTACCGCCTCTCGAACTAAGGCATTTACCTGTTCAAGTAGTGCAGCATCAAGTGGCACACTCTCGCCGTTTTCGTCTAACTTATAGTCGACTACGACCGCAACAGATAGCTTATTCACTGCACCTGGGACTGAACGCACGTACTGAATCGTTTTGTTTACTTCATAGTTACGTGTTTCCTGGCGGCTTTCTCGGTCGGGTCCGTCATCGACAGGTTGCTGCGCCTGATTTTGTTGCGCAACTGCTGGCTGTGGTGGGTTCGGTACCAAACCTCCGGGAGGGCCTGCAACTACTGCATTATTAGAAATATCCTCGCTTGTCTGTTCGCTTCGTAGGGCAACATTTGGATCAAAAATTTCGTTTGTGCTCTCAGTGCGTGTGAAATCCATATCGGCTGTTACTTGCGCTTGTACCGCGCCAACACCCAGGATCGGCTCCAAGATACCTATGATTCTGTCGTTCAATGACCCTTCGAATTGCTCAGCCAAGCGAAACTGCTCAGCTGTGTACCCAAAGTCGGAATCCTGACCCTGACTAGAAAGTAGCTTTCCTGCACCATCCACCACCGAGACACGAGACGCGTCTAGATTTGGGATACTTGAGGCGACAAGATGGACGATGCCGGACAATTGACGATCGGAAAGGCGAACACCGCCGCGTAAATTCAACATAACCGAAGCAGACGGCTCGTTACCCCGCCGCAAAAAGGCTGTTTGCCGGGAGATCGCAAGATGGACTCGAGCCGCCGTCACAGAGTCTAGTGCAGTGATTGTGCGAACCAGCTCTGCTTCTACAGCCCTATGGTAACGAGCCTCCTCCATAAAACTAGAGATACCCATCTCCTGTTGAAGGTAAAGCGACTCAAAACCTACGCCCGAGCCATCTTTAGGGAATCCCTCACTGGCCAACACCATTCGTGCTTGGAATACCTCGTCAAAGGGCACCTCTAGCAGTCCTGTTCCTTGCTGGAGTCGATACTCAATCCCGTTGGTTTGAAGGATAGCAATCGCCTCGGCATTATCGGACGGGGTCATCGGCCCATAAACCGACTGGTACGAAGGAGAGGCGGCCCAATTAACGAGGCCTACTGCCAATGCAATGCTTGCTGCGAAGCCAACTAACAGAGACAGCTGTCGTGTTACGGGCTGAGCTGCAAAGCCACTCACTCTATCTAAAATTGGGTTATCTGCCATTTTGATCTAATCCCTATACCGGCATATTCATGACATCTTTATAAGCTGTCAGAAGTTTGTTACGAACTTCGGTCATACCCGAAAATTGGATGCTCGCTTTCTGAGCATTGATCATCACCTCGGCTAACGAGACCGATGGATCACCCGTCTCGAATCGAGCAGTAATTGCCTTGGAGTCCTGCATCGAGTTGTTAACTTGATCAATCGACTGCGACATCAGCTCTGAGAACGGAGCCGCAGCTTTGGTATCTAGTGAGGTTGGGCTCTCGTTGCGCGCCATCGCCTGCATAGCACGCATTTGCGACAGAACCTGATTGATTGCTATGTCACTCATATCTTAACGTCTCCCTCAGGCCACTGACGCAACAGGTATCTCGATACCTTGCTCTTTGTATTTGGCCAGTTTATAGCGCAATGTTCGCCCGCTAATTCCCAAACGCTCGCTCGCAAGCTTACGGTTGCCATTTGAGTCCCGAAGAGCGCTAATAATCATGTCACGCGCATTTCCCTTAAGGTCATCGTGTGAAGACTCATGTTGCGTGGCAGGACGGGAGTAGTGAGTGTCAACCAACGCATCAAAAACAATGTCATTCGGTGTTATTTCAGAACCGGGTGCTAATATGCAGGCACGGTGGATACAGTTACCCAGCTCTCTAATATTTCCTCGCCACCCGTGCGACAGCAACTGTTTCTCAGACGCAGCAGACAGTGTCAATGGCTTACCCGCGCGATATCGCTCAATAAAGCGATATGCCAGGGGTATAATGTCATTGCACCGTTCACGAAGAGGTGGAAGCTCGATGGGGAACACATTTAGTCGGAAGTAGAGATCTTCCCTAAATCGGCCCTCGGCGACCTCCGCTGTTAAATGGCGATTCGTTGTGGCCAGTACTCGCACATCAAGGGGAATCGCTGGCTTGCCGCCCAAGCGCTCGACCTCTTGCTCTTGCAGAACTCTCAACAGCTTGGCCTGAAGCTCGAGGGCCATCTCCGAGATCTCGTCAAGCAACAGTGTGCCGCCATTGGCTTGCTCAAACTTACCTTCCCTAGCCGTCGCTGCTCCAGTAAACGCGCCCTTCTCATACCCGAAGAGAATCGCCTCCAGCATGTTTTCAGGAATGGCCGCACAGTTCAGTGCCACAAATGGCTGATCAGAACGATTCGAAAACTCATGAATTGTCTTTGCTAGGACTTCTTTTCCCGTACCTGACTCACCACTGATCATGATTGACGCATCTGACGGTGCAACGCGCCTAACGATCTCGAGAATTTGTTTTGTCTTGGCGTCCTCAGCAATCATTTCGCTAGAATCGAGGCCGAGCCGCTTGGCCATTCGCTTTACTGTACTGACTAGGGATGCAGCTTCGAACGGCTTCTGCAGGTAGTCAGTGGCGCCGTCTCGCATCGCCGCAACTGCACGTTCGACACTTGCGTGTGCAGTCATCATCACAAAGGGGATTGACGGATACTTCTCGCGCGTAGCTTTCAGAAGCTCATTCCCATCCATGCCATCCATTTGGACGTCACTCACGATCACATCGATGTCTTGGTGCATCAACTGAAGCAGCGCTTCTTTACCATTGCATGCCTCAAATACCTGAAAGTCGGCGGCTTCGAGAGTATCAAGCAGCGCCATCCGGAGCGTTGGATCATCTTCAACAATTAATACACGCGGATTCATTATGTTGATGCCTTTAAGGTTGAGTTGACCGGTAGAAGAATCGTGAACTGAGCACCGCCTGATTCTCGGTTGGTCGCATGGACCGTACCGCCGTGACGCTGCACAACGGAGGCTAAGACTGCCAAACCAAGGCCTGTTCCCGCGGCGCGGGTGGTGAAGAAGGGATCAAAAACTTGGTCGATAACGTCGCTTGGAATCCCGGGACCATTATCAGAGACCCTAATCAACATCATATGCTGATTAATAGCGCCGGCCCAGACTTCTATCTCAGGCTTATCTTCACAAACCTGTATCGAATTTTGAATCATATTGGCAATTACTGAGGAGAGCTCTGCGGGTGCTGCTAGTATTTTCAGACTTGGGTTTATTCTGTTAGTCGTTAACAACGCACCAGATGCTTCTAAAATGCCATCGCATGAGGATACGGCCTCTTCGATCACAGTTTTTACTTTGGCGGGCTCTAAACACAACAACGAACCGCCCCTAACAAAGCCGAGCATTGATGTTATGAGGTTCTCGGTCTGAGATAACTGCGCCTTCAAAGCCGTGCAGATACGATCTCGCTTAACTTGATCAAGATCTTTAGATAATTGGTCCACATAGAGAACTGTTGAAGCTAGGGGGGTTCTTATCTGATGCGCTAATCTCGCCGCCATTTCTCCAAGCGAACTCAGGCGAGTTTTTCGGCCTAATTCTCGTTGAAGCGTGTGCTGGGCAGTAATGTCGGAGACCAATACGATGGTTTCTCCGCCGCCTGGCAATGGGCATGTACTAATATTTAATCGCCTGCCACGGATCTCAAAGCTACCCTGAGCATTAAAACGACCACGCTGTTCTATGGCCGTCCAGGATTGACCCTCCAGTGGCTCGCCCAATAGTGCTCTCGCTTGTGGGTTAGCCTCCGTAATCGCGTCATCACTATCAAGAATTATGACTCCGCCGGGAAGTGCATCCAGCATGGTCGCAAATCGATTGAGCAGGTTCTCGCGCTCTCGGTTTTCCCTTCGACGCGCAAGTCTGGCCGCCTCAAGCTCGGAGCTTAATTTGGCTACGTGACCTGATAACTCTCGATAACCCTGACGAAGTGCCGACTCCGCCTCTGAGAGATTGTCTTGTTCGAGGTCAAAAAAGTCAGCGGGCAGCTGCTTGAGCACCTCTGGCGTCACTGTTTGATTCATTGTCATCCCTTACCACGCTCCAACGCGGGAGCTTTCTAGAAGGGTTGTAAGCTAACGACATGCCATCGTTAATTTACTGTTTAAAAACAATAGGTTATTTGATTTTTTGCTTGGAGTGACAATTTTTTGACTAGTGCTCTTGTTTGATGCCATGTTTGCGCATTTTTTCAACGAGCGTCGTGCGCTGAAGTTTAAGCCAGTTTGCTGCATGAGCCGTTACCCAATCAGTTTGATCTAATGCAGCAACAATCAGATCGTGCTCAAGCTCGGCTAGCTTAGCCTTGAGGTCAATGGGCTCATCGAGTAAGACAGATAAGGAGCCATCTGTAGGTAGGGGGTCGACAGGAGCAAATAACTCGTCGACTGCCCTCTGCTCTAGCAGATCGAGCTGGGGGCTATCAACCCCGGCGAGGTTGTCTACGGAGCCTGCCGAACAATACCTTGCAGGGAGCTCACTCTCTCCGATCACTTGATTTGG
>CAJYBS010000179.1 GCA_913064795.1 uncultured Gammaproteobacteria bacterium | reverse complement strand
ACAGGCCACAATCACTTTCGTTCACGCAGAGCGCAGACTTTGCCTCCAGGCCTTATAGACCCCACCACAAGGCCTGTTTGAGCAAATCAGTCGCTTGTTAAGCTTTGATTGACGCGTTCTCGCAATTCCTTGCCTGGCTTGAAGTGAGGCACATATTTGCCAGGCAAAGAGACCGGATCACCCGTTTTCGGATTGCGCCCCATACGAGGCGCTCGATAATGCAAAGAAAAGCTTCCAAAGCCACGGATCTCGATTCGCTCTCCGCGGGCGAGGGAATCGGCCATCTGATCCAAAATCATCTTCACCGCAAGCTCCATATCCTTGGCGGTGAGCTGACTCTGAGATACCGTCAACTTTTCAATGAGCTCGGACTTTGTCATAGGCCGTTTATTCCGATTCAGTCGCTGCTTTGTCTTGCTCTTGCTTGATCAAATCACCCAAGGTTGCCGGTGTGACTGCCGCGACTTCCCGCTCGCGGTGTTCTTTCACAGCAGTCTGCTCTTCTGCCAAATCCTTGGCTTTGACAGAAACCCCAAGGCCTCGGTTTTTTCGATCGACGTTAATGATCTTGACTTCGATGGTATCACCAACCGTCAATGCAGTTCTAGCATCCGACACGTGATCGATTGAGAGATCGCTCGCCTTCAAAATACCCTCGACTTCTTCTGCCAACTGGATTGTCGCTTGCTTGGCATCAACTTCTTTGACAGTGCCTGTGACAATGCTGCCCTTATCATTCACGGCAACATAATCTGAGAATGGATCCTGCGCCCTCTGCGTGAGTCCAAGCGATATGCGCTCGCGCTCTGGATCAATGGCCAAAATCGCCGTCTCGATCTCATCGCCCTTAGTGAACCTTCGCACCGCTTGCTCCCCTGGTTCGTTCCAAGAGATATCAGAAAGATGCACCAAACCATCGATCTCGCCCTCAAGACCAATAAAGATCCCAAAGTCAGTGATTGACTTGATATAGCCCTTAATGTGATCGCCCTTCGCATGTAGCGCTGAGAAGTCTTCCCAAGGATTACCTTTACACTGCTTGATCCCAAGTGAGATTCGACGACGTTCCTCATCAATGTCGAGCACCATCACTTCGACTTCATCACCGACTTGAACCACCTTAGATGGATGAATATTGCGATTGGTCCAATCCATTTCAGACACGTGGACCAAACCTTCCACCCCTTCTTCAAGTTCTGCGAAACAACCGTAGTCTGTTAAATTCGTGACTTTAGCCACTGTGCGCGCACCCTCTGGGTAACGACGCGTGATGGCAACCCATGGGTCTTCCCCGAGTTGTTTGAGCCCGAGGGAAACGCGATTACGTTCTCGATCAAATTTAAGCACTTTGACGTCGATCTCATCACCCACAGCGACGATTTCACTGGGGTGCTTAATGCGCTTCCAGGACATATCGGTGATGTGCAGCAATCCATCGATACCACCCAGGTCGACGAATGCGCCGTAATCAGTGAGGTTCTTAACGATACCTTTGAGTTCATGACCCTCTTGCAGATTTTTGAGGAGTTCCTCGCGCTCTACGCTATTCTCGGCTTCCAGCACCGATCGTCTGGATACCACAACGTTGTTGCGCTTTTGATCGAGCTTGATGACTTTAAAGTCGAGGGTTTGGCCTTCGAGCTGCTCATTATCCCGCAGGGGCCGAACATCGACTAAGGATCCCGGCAAAAAGGCTCGAATGTCTCTGATTTCTACCGTAAAGCCGCCCTTGACCCGGCCGCTGATGTAACCCTGAATGACTTCAGAGTCCTGATAAACTTTTTCTAATACTTCCCAAGATTCATTTCGCTTGGCTTTTTCACGCGAAAGTTTCGTCTCACCGAAACCGTCATCCACCGCGTCCATAGCGACCTTAACCGTATCGCCAATTTCAATTTCCAGCTCCCCTTTTTCGTTCAGGAACTGCGCTCGTGGAATCACCCCTTCAGACTTCAAACCCGCATGAACGGTGACCCATTCGGAATCGATATCAACCACGACACCCGTAATGATAGACCCTGATTTCAGTTCAACGGTTTTTAAACTTTCTTCAAATAACTCTGCAAAACTCTCGCTCATTCATTCATCCTTGAGGTTACCCTCACCGCGCCCTCCAACTTAAGGCCCGTCTGTTGTTTCAACCTCATCGGCGTTTACGTTGGCACCGATTAGGTCACTGTTTTCGATAACACTCCAAACCCTTGCGTGCACCTGTGCAAGACTCAGATCCGAGCTATCGATGATGGTTGCATCTTCTGCAGGCACCAGAGGCGACGTCGAGCGGTTTGAATCCCGCGCATCTCGCGCGCTGATACTGTCCAGAAGGTCGGCAAGGCTAACATCCATACCCTTAGTTTTCAACTGGTTATACCTGCGATCCGCCCTCACTGAGGCACTCGCAGTGAGAAAAATTTTCACCTGTGCATCCTTGAAAACAACGGTGCCCATGTCTCTACCATCGGCAATCAGTCCAGGGGGCTTTCTAAAACTCAGTTGCAAGTCTCCCAAAGCATCGCGAACCTTGGGCAATGCGGCAACAGTTGACGCATCAACTCCAGCTTCGTCTGTTCGAATTTGATGCGTCACTTCACGACCGCTTAACCAGATCGTCAGGGGCTCCGGCCCCGCTTTCGCTGGCTCAAAGGCGATATCGAGACCCCTCGCTAGGCTGGCAACTGCGTCCTCGGACAGAAGATCCAGCCCAGATTGGCGGGCCGCTAACCCGACCAGTCGATAAAGCGCGCCACTGTCCAGCACATGAAATCCAGTTCTGGCGGCTAAGGTTTGGGTCACCGCTCCTTTTCCAGCCCCGCTGGGCCCATCGATCGTAATCACTTTGATCTCTGACACATCACCCCCCTGCTGTTCACCTCGGCGCTCATTTGTCTGCTCGACTTTCGCCCTTGAAACCGGCTTTCGACTGATTCCTCTCAGTTTTCAGCACGTTCTCTGTAATCTCTCTATTTTCTATCGATTCCCAACCTTTGTACTGACCACCGTCTCCTCTAAAGCGGCTTTAGCCCTAAACCTACGAGAGCAACTCAGCAATCAACGACTATCGAGCGTTTCGATTGCCAGCACCCTACGCCGAGACAGCTTCTAGGGATTTTCCTGGCTCTATTTTTTTTGCTTTTCTGTTGCGTTTGCCTTTCTGTTGCGTTTCTGGGGATTTTTTTTGGCCTTCCTCGACCTTTTAGCAACGGCTAAATCAGATTCTCAGATCAATGGTCCTTGTTCAAATTTACAGTTCGCTGATGCTACATCCCACCCGAACACAGCGCTCATTTTACTGGCCAGATGACTCATCTGACTGTAGTTGGCTAAAGTAGTCACGCGCCTGCTTAGCGCGCTCAAGACGCTCAAGAAGTGCCTCAGACTTGCCTTGTTCGATCAAATCAGCCGTCTCTTGAAGTGCTTTTATGAAGGTTTGAAGGCGGTTGAGCAGCGCACCTTGATTCGTGATAAATATGTCGTGCCACATTTGGGGGTCGCTCGCTGCGATTCGAGAAAAGTCTCTAAAGCCTCCGGCGGCATAGTCAAAAACCTCTCTCTCGTCACCAAACCCAGCCAAAACATCAACCAGGGTATAAGCCAATAGATGGGGTAAATGGCTGGTTTGAGCGAGAATCTCGTCATGGTGTTCAACGGTCATGACAATCACGTCCGCCTCGAGGGCAACCCAAAACTGACGAATCTGTTCAACCGCGGCGGGTGCTGTCCCCTCCAAGGGCGTTAAAATCACCTTGTGTTTGACGAAGAGATCCGCATTCGCGGCATGGACCGAATGCTGTTCGGAGCCCGCGATCGGATGACCGGGTACCCAGTTAGAGGGCAGTCCGCCCCAAAGTCGCTCAGCATTTTGCACAAGTGGCGCTTTGACGCTGCCCACATCTGTCACATAACCGTTAAATGCCTTGAACGCAGGCATACAAACTTCGAGCTGTTGAACCGGGACACACAGACAGATCAGGTCACAGGATTCCATCAGGGCTTCAAGCGAGACTGCGGCTTCATCAATCAGACCGGATTGCAATCCAATATTCAGGGATTCTTGATCTCGATCAAACGCGATGACCCGAATTTCCGGCAAACGTACTTTGATACCCTTGGCGATCGAGCCGCCAATCAGCCCCAGGCCCACGACACCAACAACGCGTATTGAATTCACAGACTTAGCCCAAAACGCGTTTGAGCGCGGTCGTGAAAGCCTGATTTTCTTCCGGGGTACCCACAGAGACCCTCAAATGGTTAGGTAATCCGTAAACCCCCACCGGTCTCACGATCACACCTTGCTCAAGCAGGCCTTGATAGATCGGTAGCGCGTCACCCTGAACATCAACGCAAACAAAATTACCCACTGAGGGGATGGTTGAAAGCGATAATGATTCGAAGGCAGCGTTGAGTGATTTTAAGCCCTCTTGATTGATTCGAACGCCCTCTGCAACATGGTCTGGATCATCAAGGGCCAGCAAGCCCGCTGCCAGCGCCACACTGTTGACGTTGAAGGGCTGACGAATTCGGTTCATCAAATCTGCAATATCAGGGTGGCTCACAGAATATCCTAAGCGCAAGGCCGCAAGCCCATAAGCCTTAGAGAATGTTCGCGTAACGACTAAATTCGGATAGCTGTCCATCAGCGCAAGCCCATTGGGGTAATCCGGATCATCAACATATTCAACGTAGGCTTCGTCTAAGACGACAATGACAGAATCCGGCACCGCTCTCAGAAAGGTTTCTAGCGCAGTCGTGCCAACCCATGTGCCCGTTGGGTTATTGGGGTTGGCGATGAAGACCAGTCGAGTCTGTTCGTCAATGGCTTGCAGTGTCGCTTCCAAATCTTGGCAAAAATTCTGGCAGGGGACCTCTCTCAACGACGCTCCGAGAGACCGAGTCACCAGTCCATACACCACAAACGCATGTTCAGAGACAACCGCATTTAAACCAGGGCCAAGAAATACTCGCCCAAGTAGCTCTAGGACGTCATTCGATCCATTGCCGACGGTCAACTGGTGAGTTGCGCAATTGAGCATTTCGGATAGTCGCCGCTTTAACTCAAAGGCGCTACCGTCTGGGTATCTCGCACTCTCTTTAAGGGTCGCGGCCAGATCGGTGCGCAACTTAGGCGTCGGTCCCAGTGGAGTTTCATTACTGGCCAGTTTGACGATATTACTGATCCCAAGCTCTCGTTCGAGCTCTTCGACCGGCT
>CAJYBS010000178.1 GCA_913064795.1 uncultured Gammaproteobacteria bacterium | reverse complement strand
TAGGCCAGTCGATGTTGGCCCATATTAAATCCTTGACCCCGGCCGCCTAGGATATTGTCACGAGGTACGCGCAGATTATCGATTTTGATCTCAGAATGGCTACCGCCCAGTTTCAAGCCGAGATCCGTATGGGGCTGCATCGTTTCGATATTGCGCACGATTTCATAGCCAGGGTTTGGTAGTTCGACGATGAAGGTGCTGTATTGTTCGTGCCGAGCGGCGTCGGGATCCGTTTTGGCCATGACGACCGCAATATCGGCAACGCTCGCCGAGGACGAAAACCACTTTTCACCATTTAATACCCATTCGTCGCCATCGAGCACCGCTGAGGTCTGCATGCCGGTAGCATCCGCACCAGCGGCCTTTTCGGTCATGGAGTAACAAATTCGCTTTTCGCCGTTCAGCAAAGGTTTCAGGAATTTTTCTTTTTGGAAGTCGGTCCCATGCTCTAGCAATGTCAGCATCGTGGCATCATCTGGCCCCTGGGTGTTGAGTGATAAAGCGCCTAGGTAGCTCTCGCCGAGCTCCATTTGGACCAAAGCATTTGCCAAAGGTCGAAGTCCCATTCCGCCGTGTTCCTCAGGAACAAACGGGCACCAAAGTCCTTGACTGCGCGCCTTCGAGCGCAGCTCCGCAATGACAGTATCGAAATTGTCTGCAGTACAAATTTCTTCAGCGGGGTGGCATTCGGCCTGGACAAAAGCTCTGACTTTGTCTCGAATAGCCCGGGTTTCGTCTGGGATTTCAAAATCGATCATGGTTTACTCTTTCAGGATTAACGTGCCCTGACTATAACAGCAGTCAAGGGCCGAAGGTCAAGACAGTTGTCCGAGGCCTTGACCATGGGGTGAGCCCCAGCAAGCAGCTGGTTATGGCAGACGTTCAGGGGTAGAGTTTAAGCCGGTAGAGCGGGCTTGCCGTCAAGCAAAGGGTTCTCATGTTGGACTTGGCCTAACAACATAAATCATTAGGAGTGATAGTATTTGAAGATACTGACAGAGGCGCAGCGTTCGAGTTATCTGGATCGGGGTTATTGTGCGGGCCACGATTGGATCTCAGGTGAATGGTTAGATCGGCTTAACCAGGTGACGAATGCTTTTGTTGAAGAAAGTCGAGAAGTCGAACGTTCCGGCGCTAAATTCGATCTAGAACCGGGTCATACCCGGGCCAACCCGCGTCTACGCCGACTGAACTCACCGATCGATTTTCATGAGACCTATTGGGAATTCGCCAGTTCAGGCCCATTTGTGGATATCGCTGAGGATCTTTTAGGGGCGAACGTAAAGTTTCATCATTCCAAATTGAATTTTAAGTGGAGCGGTGGAGGCGAAGCCGTGAAGTGGCATCAAGACATCCAGTTCTGGCCGCACACCAACTATGATGTTCTTACCATAGGCGTCTACTTGAGCGATGTAACCGAGGACATGGCTCCGATGGGAATTATCCCAAAGAGTCACGCCCAGGATTTGTTTGACCTCTATGATCATGATGGGCAGTGGACTGGGCATATCAGAGATGAAGATCTTCGCCGTTTAGATATTGATTCGGCTGAGTACCTGTCCGGACCAGCGGGCACTGTTACGGTGCATAACTGTCGCGCTGTCCACGGTTCACCGCCCAACCAAAGCGCCGCACCCAGGCCACTATTGCTTTGTGCCTATTCTGCTGCGGACGCGATACCCATTACGAATCTTACAGCCGGTGGGAAGCACGCGGAGACCATTGTGCGCGGTGAGAAAACGAAATGGGCCCGGTTTGATCCCCGACCCGTCCCGATGCCACCGGACTGGTCCAAGCAAGGTTATAAATCGATCTTTCAGCATCAGCAGGGCGAAAGTCTGGATGAAGCCTAGTTTGAGCGTCTTGGGCGGGCGGTCAATAACGGGCGCCGTATTGAGCCATCCTATGGCTCGATACCGGGTGATGGTTTAACCTCAATAGAGTGAGGGACAGGCGCCTCTTAGCTATACAGCGCGAAACATTCGTTGCGTTTCGGTGTGTAGACTCCGGTTGCCGTCAGGCTTGAACGATCACGGAAATGATCAAGGACGATCCTTCTGGGGTCAACTTTTAAACCAATAGGGAGACCGTCAATGACGATTGGTGTTGTAGCAAAGCTAGTCATTAAAGCTGAACAGATTGAGCATTTTGAAACCCACTTTTTGAAATTGGCGGCGGTGGTGCTTGCTGAAGAATCGGGCTGTCGTTTTTATGCGCTACACCGCTCGCGCGCTGACGACAATACCTATGTTGTACTTGAGCAATACGACGATGAAGCCGCATTCGCTGCCCATGGGCGCTATGACGCGTTTAAGGCGGCAAATGTACCGCTTAAGGATTGTCTGGCGGAGGCGCCCTCGATCGAAGTTTTTGATGGTGTGTGAGTCGGCAGACTGATATTTTAAAATTAAACAAGAGAGAAAATTATGGCTGAATTTGGCGTACAAATATTCCCCACGGATCAGACGATTCAACCCGTCGCGATTGCAAAGGCTGTAGAGGAGCGGGGGCTGGATTCACTATTTTTCCCCGAGCATACCCATATCCCGGTTTCTCGGAAGACGCCATTCCCTGGGGGCACAGACCTCCCAAATTGGTACTGGAGAACCCACGATCCGTTTGTTGCGCTCGCCGCTGCGGCAGCGGTCACTTCAAAAATTAAATTGGGAACCGGTATTTGTTTGGTCATCGAGCGTGACCCGATCGTCTTAGCCAAGGAATGCGCGTCGCTCGATACCATCTCCGAGGGTCGATTTATTCTGGGTATTGGTGCGGGCTGGAATGTTGAAGAAATGGAAAATCACGGCGCCAATTATGAGCAGCGTTGGGCGATTGTGCGTGAGAAAGTGCTTGCAATGAAAGCGATCTGGTCAGAGGACGAAGCTGAATTTCATGGCGATCATGTGGACTTTGATCCCATTTGGTCTTGGCCAAAACCAGTCCAAGCGGGTGGGCCACCAATTTGGCTGGGCGCGAATTCAAAGTGGGCATTTGACCGGGTAGCCGAGTATTGCGATGGCTGGTTGCCCATTGGGGGTGCGGGATCAGGGGGTATGGCTAATATGACAGCCGCGCTCGAAAACCGTGGCCGATCAATTGCTGATATTGAAGTGGCGCTTTTCGGTGCGCCTGCGGATCTCGAGCAAGCGATTGCGAGGGTCGATCAAGGGTTTACGCATATCGTATTTTCTTTGCCCCAGGCGGAACCCGATCGGGTGCTTTCACATCTGGATAAAGTGGCGGAGATTGTGGATAAACTTCGATAATCACAGGCAGACCCGCGTTCGGGCGTTGTATCAAGTAGGAGCATCTTGGATGGATGGAATCAAGATTCCAAATCGGGTGGAAGACTTTACCGTTGATTGGTTGAATGCTGCGCTGGCATCAAGTGTTGATGCACAGGTTATCGAGTGTCGGGCGCGGGCGTCTGAAGAGCCTGGACAGACCGCGGAAATCGTGATCATCGAGGCGGTGTTCGATCGAGTCGATGATGCCTTGCCGACTCGGATGATTGCAAAATACACCTCTCAGAACCGGCAAGTGATTGAAGAGATCATCAATGTTTTTGATCAGTACCGGCGCGAAACCAGTTTTTATCGAGATTTTAAGGACCCAGGCATTACCATTCCTGAATGTCTCTACCAGTCGTTTGATGCGGACCAACAAACCTTTGTACTGCTGATGAAAGATTTAGGTCCGGCGGCCTCACCCTCATGGGCAGTATCCACGGATCAGGTGGAGCATGGACTGGGTATGCTCCCCCGCCTTCATGCGAGATGGTGGAACCATGAAGTTCTGCGGGAAAAAGATTATTTCGTGCAGTTCGATGATGACAACTTTTATGCCATGGGTTTCGGCGGGGCGGCGGCGATCGTGCCTGGCCTAGGGGCGCACTTCGATGATGTTGCGCTCACCGAGACGCTGATGCCTCGAGTTGCGGAGAAACTTCCACGTCTGCAAGCCTTGTATGCCGCGCGGCCTTTTACTCTCGTGCATGGTGACTATCACTCAAAGCAGTTGTTCTTCCCGACAGATGCAGGTGGCGAGTTTGCTGCGATCGACTGGCAGTTTCCATTTGTGGCGCAAGGCCCATGGGATTTTGCACGCTTGTTTGTTGTGGGAACCCCCACTGAATTTCGGAGGAGCAATGAGCAGCGTTTGATGGCGATCTATTTGGATGGGCTTCGAGCTGAGGGGGTTAGCAATTACGGTGCAGAAGACTTTGAGCTGGATTATCGTCTGGGGATGATCATTAGTCATATGATCAACGTGATCGCCATTGGCAGCACAGATGTTAGCCTCGTTGCTCTCGAATGTGAGCGCTTGGGTGTCGATTGGAAGGAGGTCCTCTTTTATCGCGTTCAGCGTGCCCTCGATGATTGGCAAGTGTTAGATTTGGTTGAGTCGCTTTAGCGGTATCCGTCAGCTTCACAAGTCTGGCCATGGCCACCTTGAGCGGTTGAGCGGGTGCTGGATTTGGTGCGCTCTACTGCGAAGGACCGGGTATCCAGCTGCCATGAAAGCCAAAGGGCACCCGTTGCGGGAGTTCAATTTCAGCGATGGGTGCGGCGGCCACGTTCTGAGCATCCAAAATCATTATGCTGCTGGCGTTTGTGCTCTGATCAAAGACGAAGCTGAGCAAATAGCCGTCATCCTCAGAGGCGGCTCCCGCCGCTGGAACGAAAAAAGGATCTCCTGCCATCTTTGACGCTGAAAGGTTATGCCTTTCAGCGCGGTCATTGTCACGATGGTATTTAATGATCTGGTTAAAGTTGGTTGCATTCGGATCACGAGCAAGTCCAAGCGCATAACCGTACTGTGTTGGTTTGCCTTCCATCGCAGGATGCACCCGGGGAAATTCTGCAGGATGGTCATCGATCTGTTGCTCGGCCGTGTCGCCGCTTGCGGGGTCTAGAGTCCAGCGCGTGAGATAAGGCAGAGATTCGCCAAACGGCCCGATTTTGACCCGGTCGAAAATGCGTTCGTAGCGCATTCCTTCTAGGGTCACTCGACCTTGATCGTCTTCAAACGCGTTTTGCGGATGGAAGATATAGCAGGGGGCGATCTCGA
Source organism: uncultured Gammaproteobacteria bacterium (assembly GCA_913064795.1). Lineage (GTDB taxonomy): Bacteria > Pseudomonadota > Gammaproteobacteria > Pseudomonadales > Azotimanducaceae > UBA9926. Next base: position 156 of record CAJYBS010000178.1, on the reverse strand, counting down.
ACCACCGAATCGCCTCGTCAGGCTGATGTCGATTTAAGAGGCCAATACGAGCTTGGTGTTTTGAGTTCCAAGCAAATGGGAAGTATCGGCGCAGCATTCGGCTTAGACTGAAGGTTACCGGCAGATCAAAGACAATGACGCATTGGGCAGTCATGG
>CAJYBS010000177.1 GCA_913064795.1 uncultured Gammaproteobacteria bacterium | reverse complement strand
AATCCCCTACTTATTATCGCCTAGTACCCTCCGGTTAGGGTGTGAAAGATGAGCCCCTCGGTGGTTTTGGAGAGGAATCCGGGCCTTGACACGGCCAAGGAGCAAAGCTTTCTAAAATCTCATTGTTTTTGAAGACGCTACGATATCTGTTTACAAAACAATGCTGTATCAATGCGTGATGAGATTAGACGAGCAACACTGAGGTCTTAGTTGTAATACTGTTAACCCATGAGGATTGGGCCGAGGTCTTAATGAATTCAAAGTTACAGCAGCTGTTTAAAGTTTATGTGCTGATCAGCGTTGTGACTTTGATCGGGATTTTCGTCTTCTTTTCGAGTCGGGCAGTATTGGTCTTCGTGTTTGGATTAGACTCCTTTGCTGGCTCAGAAAATGTGGGCGCGGCGATGCTCACAGCCTTAAGGTTCGATATTGCCGTTGTGCTGCGAGCTTACTTTCTTGGGTTGTTACTCACGATTTTTGTTGTGTTCCTGCCTGGCGAACCCCGCCGCTTGTCGCACGCTGTCTGGAAATTTAACTCGGTATTGGGCGTTTTGATTATTCTCATCGCGCTCAGCCTATCGTTTAGCAATATTTCCTATGTGCAATTTTTCGATCGACCTTTTGACAGTTTTGTTTTTCATGGTTTGGCTTACGGTACCGATCAGGTGCTAGAAAGTGTTGTGGTTTTAAGAGACTTTTTCCCTGCTCTGGTAGGGATCTTGGTATTCAGCGTGCTGCTAGGGTTCGTTGTGCTTCGCGTCGCTAAACGACTTGAGTCCTCTAGCTTCCAAATTAATCTGAGTCGAATTACAGGTTCGGTGCTTTCGATCGCTTTGTTTGTCCTTTATGTGGCTCTGGCACGAGGTGCCTTAACCACCTTCCCGCTTTCTCAGAAACATCTTTGGGTTTCAACCAACGTTGCACTCAACAATTTGATTCCCAACGGGCCAATTGCCCTTCACTATGCATATCAGACCTATCGTGCGTCGAATGTTTTAGAGGAGGCGAGCGAGAAGGCGGGCCGGGCGCTTTTCGAAAATTTCTATGGTCGAGCGCCTAGCTCAGGGGATGTGTTCGAACAATTTTTTACCGAAACACGGCAATCAGACCAGCTCGCCAGCAAGCCGCCCCATGTGGTGCTCAATTTGGTCGAGAGTATGGGGCAGGGGCTATTGTCGAGCGCGGCAGGGGGTGACCTTGCCATGGCCGGCGCCCTGGCGCCGCACTTTTTGGGGGATATTTATTTTGAAGATTTTTTGCCTGCCCATAACAACACCCAGCTCTCGACATTGGGAATGCTACTCAACACCGAGTATCAAGCAATCAGCTATTCGGGTCATCAGTATGTACCCTTAGAGACCTCTGCCCCCATGGTTTTTAAAGAAGCCGGGTATGAAACCGTCTTTGTCTACACAGGTTTTGAGGGAATTAAGAACCGAGGAAATTATTATAGGCGTCAGGGGTTCGATCGATTTATCGGGGCCAACCAGCTAAAGATCGATTACCCCGAAATGGCGCTCACGGTCTGGGGGGGAGAAGATCGCTTCGTATTTAGAAAAGTTTTAGAGCTTTTAAATAGCCGGGGGAGCGATGATCGGCCCCTCTTGATTGTGGTGTTGACGGTGACCAACCATCCACCCTATACCTTACCCGATCATGGCGTCTCGGTGCCGGTTGCCATCGATTCAAATCTTGAGGCCAAGCTCGGCAATCTGCCCAAGGCCTCCCTCGATACCTTTTTTTATACCAACAACGAGCTAGGCCTTTTTTTAGACGACATCAAGACCCAGGGCGTCGGCGCTAGCACCATTGTTGCAATCACCGGAGATCACTCGATTCGTGGACTTCGCTATCCGCCAGAGCAAATGCTGTCGCAAATTACGGTTCCCCTCTATTTTTATGTGCCGGAGGACTACAGGCCCCCTGGTGCAGCACCCCAGGTCAATGAGTGGGCATCGCACAAAGATGTTATGCCAACCCTCTATCACCTGGCGTTGTCCCAAGCGCGTTATCCTAATTTAGGTCGAAACTTAATGACTGCTGACTCAAGTGAGCACCACGCTTTCGCGTATCACGACAATTACCTCGTGCTCGATGATCATGTCTATGACCTTGCGAGGAAAGATGTTCGTCGTTCGACTTGGCAGCTACAAGATGGCGAGTTGGTGCGCAGTGATGACCACGCATCAAATCCCCGTTTTCGGAGCGCGAGGCTTTATCCGAAAATCCTCGACTGGCTCACACGATATCAACTGGCGGGAATGGTGTTGGATTCAGATCGGTGAGGGCAACATGACGACTGTCAGGGGGCAAGCTTTGTTCTTGTTAAGAACCGCCGCCAGAGTGCTCTTTTCGCAGATCGATAAGGATGGCGCTCTAAGTCGGCTGGCCGAGCTCGGTCGAGCTGATGTGCAAGCCCACAGGCGGTGACCGCAAGCGCGAAAGTCGGATTCAGGTCTCGGGTGGGATCTCGTTCACCGGGTTGATCCTAAGTCATTCTAACAACTACCAGGGCGCCCTTGGCGCTAACTGAGGCCTGCTGGTGGGGCGGTGGTCCGTAAAATTTTTGCTGAGATCAAACGCTTCGGAACGCAGTTTTGGCGAGATCGTTGACGCCATTGCCATCGCGGTCGAGATGGTGTTTTAGGCGCTGCTTCATTGAAGGCGCCCAAAATCGCGTGATGTGGTCTGCTATTTTGTCAGCAGCCACTTCAGGAGCGGCGCCGATCGCGCAATGTTCAGCAATTTGGTTCGCCATCTTGATCAGGTGCTCGAGTTCTGTATCTGACATAAAAAGGCCTTATCGATGAGAATTTTGGCGAGAAGGGCTATCAATCAAAAAGTCTTGAAGGTCGTCGCCTTCAACCACGCGGTGTGGATGCGTGTAGACCACATGGCGATCAGGTCTTGAAAAACCAACCAGCGTGATACCAGACTCCACCGCAAGATCAACTGCCAAAGAACTTGGGCCAGAAATTGTGACAACGAGTGCGATGCCGGTCATCGCAGCTTTTTGCACAATTTCGAAACTGGCGCGACTGGACATGAGTAAAACCCCGAGCTCCTGATCCGAATTTTCCTGGGCTACGCGTTTTCCGATCAATTTGTCCAATGCGTTATGTCGTCCGACATCTTCACAAACATCGATGATCTGGCCCCCAAGGGTGCACCAAGCGGCTCCGTGCACCGCGCCGGTACTTTGCTGCAAGGGTTGATGGTGCGACAATTGATCCGTCGCCGACTGAATTGCATCGTGCGAAACTTGAAACTTTTGACGAGTCAAGGCGCTGATATTTTGTTGGACTTGGGTGAGGGACTCCGCGCCGCAAAGGCCACAGCCGGATGGGCCCACCAAAGTGCGTCTTCGCTTTTTCAGGTGCTCAAATTGTCGATTGCTCAGGGTGATCATGACCTCAATTCCCAGTTCGACAGGACACACGTCAATCCCATAGATCTGAGCCGGATCATCGATGATGCCTTCGGTTAATGAAAACCCATAGGCAAAGGCTTCAAGGTCAATGGGGCTCGCCATCATCACCGCGTGAGAAATACCATTGTAAATCAGTGCCACCGGGGTCTCTTCAGCAAGAAGATCATTTTCTATGACGCGAACCTGGCCATTCCATTCGGAGATTTCTCGGTGTGATGCCCCCTGGGGCGTTTTAGACATCATTGATTTGAGCCCGTGCTGCCTCGAGCAGGCGTTTTTGCCGGGTTGAAAACGACTGGTGCGCTTCCTGCCATTTGGACGCTGCTGCGACCTTCTTAACGCCCACCGCGGTGACCTTGTATTCGGGGCAATTCGTCGCCCAGTCTGAATTGTCGGTGGTCACGACATTCGCGCCGCTTTCTGGATGATGGAAGGTGGTGTACAGCACCCCTGGCGCGACCCGGTGAGTCAGGTTCGCTGTGAGTGCCGTTTCTCCAGCGCGACTGGTGATCAACACGGAGTCTCCCGTCTCGATACCATAGTGCTCGGCATCATGGGGATGGATTTCTAGCAGGTCCTGAGCATGCCAATCCACGTTGGCTGTTCTGCGAGTCTGAGCGCCGACATTGTATTGCGTCAGGATGCGTCCCGTGGTGAGCAGGAAAGGATATCGGCGATTGACTTTCTCTGTCGTCGGGACAAATTCTGTACAGGTGAACTGACCTTTGCCCCGGGTAAAAGTTTCAACGTGCATCGTCGGTGTGCCATCAGGCGCCTCGTCATTACAAGGCCATTGTAAGGACCCCCGTTGATCGAGCCGCGCGTAACTAACCCCGCTAAAAGATGGGGTGAGTGCAGCAATCTCGGCCATGATCTCACTGGGATGCTCATAGGTCATCGGATAGCCGAGCGCGTTAGATAGCGCAGCGGTCACTTCCCAGTCGGCTTTTCCGCTTAACGGAGCCATGACTTTTCTGACCGGTGATATTCGCCGTTCGGCGTTGGTGAAGGTACCATCCTTTTCTAGAAAAGAGGCGCCGGGTAGGAAGATATGAGCAAACTTTGCAGTTTCGTTCAAGAAAATGTCTTGGACGATGAGGCAGTCAAGGTTTCCTAGAGCAGCCTCGACGTGGTGGGTATTGGGGTCTGATTGAGCAATGTCTTCTCCTTGGCAGTACAACCCTTTGTACGTGCCCGAAATCGCAGCATCCAGCATATTCGGTATTCTCAGGCCTGGCTCAGCCCCAATGGATACGCCCCAATGGGCTTCAAATTGCGCACGAACCATGGTGTCTGACACGTGTCGATAGCCTGGCAGCTCATGAGGAAATGAGCCCATGTCACAAGCACCTTGGACATTGTTCTGGCCCCGCAAAGGATTAACGCCGACACCCAATCGGCCAATATTTCCAGTCAGCATGGCGAGATTTGCGATGCCCATTACCATGGTGGAGCCCTGACTGTGTTCGGTGACCCCAAGGCCATAGTAAATGGCGGCATTTTTGGCCTTTGCAAACAAGCGTGCAGCTGCGCGGAGCTCATCAGCAGGGATACCGGTTGCATCAGCAAGCTGCTCGGGTGAATTACGGGAAGCCTCAATGAAGGATCGCCACTGGTTGAAGGCTTCGGTATCGCAACGCTTTTCGATGAACGCATCATCCTGCAAATTTTCGGTGACGATGACGTGCGCGAAGGCGTTAATCATTGCGACGTTTGTGCCAGGTCGGAGTTGAAGATGATGTGCAGCGAGGATATGTGGACTTTCAACTAAATCAATCTTTCGAGGGTCGGCGTCAATGAAGAG
>CAJYBS010000176.1 GCA_913064795.1 uncultured Gammaproteobacteria bacterium | reverse complement strand
CTTGAATATCGAAGGGAGCCAGCTCAAAATCAAAGCCAACCGATGCGGTAAAGGCCTCGACAAAGGCGTCGGTTGTTTCTGAAAACCGCCCATCCCAGAGTTTTTCATTGCGAGAAGTCACGAGCCCTGCCCTTTGTGTAAAAGTGGCAGTATATCAGCTGGATCACCCCGGGCACCGAAAATAAGGCCTGTTCATCGTGGGCAGGAACGGTCCTGATCGATGGGCGCCGCTGAACTAGGGTTAATCGTGCAGGAATTTGCCTTCTTGTAAATCAAGGTTTACTCCCTAATCGGTGCAGGTTAGTGTTGCGGTTTTATGGAATGAGGGGTGACTTTGGAAACGCTGCGTCTAGCTACCCGTAAAAGTCCATTGGCACTTTGGCAGGCCAATGATGTGGCGCGGAAACTTAGAAAAGGGTTTCCTGAAACGGCCATAGAGATTGTCGGGCTTTCTACCGAAGGTGATCGTAACCGAGAAGTTTCACTGTCAACCTTGGGCGGAAAAGGTGTTTTTGTTAAAGAGCTTGAGCTTGCACTTTTCTCAGGGGAAGCGGACTTCGCGGTCCATTCAATGAAGGATGTCCCATCAGTTTTGCCTGATGGCCTTGGGCTTGTTGCGATGTGTGAGCGCGCAGACCCCACCGATGCGCTGGTTTCTAATCGTTTTGAAAGCCTCCGGGGCCTACCAAGGGGTGCTCGTATCGGCTCTTCAAGCCTCAGGCGATGCCTTCAATTGGCGGATGCCTTCCCGGATTTGGTCTTTGAAAATCTGAGAGGCAATGTTGAGACCCGGCTTAAACGGTTGGACGATGGTGATTTTGAGGGCATTATCCTCGCAACCGCGGGGCTGGAGCGCCTGGAACTCAGTCACCGAATCAGCGAAAAGATTGATGTCGATATTTGCATTCCCAGTGCTGGTCAGGGCGCCGTTGGGATAGAGGCCCGTATTGATCGAGAAGAATTAAGACCATTTAGCGATTATCTGAACCATGTGTCGACCCATCTTCAGGTGAGTTGCGAGCGCTGGATCTCTCAGAGCCTTGGTGCGACGTGTAATTTACCCGTCGGCGCTCACGCGGTGATGGGTGTTGATGAAGCCGAAGCGTCATTGCAGCTGTCGACCTTTGTCAGTGATTTAAAGGGGGATCGATCTTTGCGAGTCAGTCAAAAGGCGCCAGTTCATGCGTCGGATGAGTTGGCGCGCCAGGTCGCTGACCTCCTGATTGACCAAGGTGCGCTTGAATTGATTGAGGGGGCATGAATGGCTGGCAACCTGGTGCTCACGCGTCCTGTCGGCTCAAATGCTCAATTAGAAGCGGCCCTAAGGCAAGCGGGCATACGAACATTTGAAGCGCCCTTGATAGAAATCCAAGCTACAAATTCTGGACTACCTATTGAGGAGCCTTTGGCAGCTGTCATTTTCACCAGTCAAAATGCGGTCGAGCATGCACCAGAGGTGATTGCTTGGTTACGAAAGGCATCTGAGACCGTGGTTTTCGCGGTGGGCGCGGCGACAAAGCAGAAGCTTGCAGATGAACAGATCTTTGCTCTGGCGCCGATTCAGCCTGGATCAGAATTTCTGCTGCAACTTGAAGAATTGCGGTCCGTCAAAGGTAAGACCATTACGATGGTTACCGGACGCGGGGGACGACGTCTACTCGAGACTGAGTTGGCTGAACGGGGGGCTCGCGTTAGGCGGTATGAATGTTATCAGCGCCTCCTCCTTGATCCCCCTGGATTGGAGCCTCGATTGCAGCACGGTGAGTTTGATCACGTTTTGGTGACCAGCGTTGATGTTTTGACTGCACTGATGAGCTGTTTAGGGCAGGGTTTGTATTCGAACGTCACCCTTGTTGTGACCGCTGCTAGAATTGCTGAAGCCGCTTCTAAAAAAGGCTTTAAACGGTTGATTCAGGCGCGAGGGGCTGGTGTTGCTGAGGTCTTGGAAGCTGTCACAGGCGCCGGACCCGTAGGAGAAATGCTTGAGCAAGAATGATGATCAACAAGTAGGCAGTGTCGAATCGGTGCAGTCCGAGGTGGGTCACAAAATAAAAGCGCCTTCTGGACGGGGTTGGCGTTTTATAATGACGCTCTTCATCGTTTTACTCTTTGTGACACTGGGTTTTGGATTCTGGCAGGGTTACCACTTATCTCTGCGGGTTGATGAGCAAGGTCAAAGACTCAAGATCGTACAGCCTGCTCTTGACCGGGCTCGTGAGCGCTTAGCGCAAACAGACGCACAGTTGGAGGCCCAGGCTTCGGCTCAAGCACAATTCCTTCAATCCTTGGAAGAACAAACCCGTAAAATTGATGGCCTTAATCAACGCGCGTCCCAGCAAGGGTTAACTTGGCAGTTGGCGGAAATACAGACTCAGCTGCGCATGGCAGCGCTGGCGATCAATGCTTTTCAGGATGTTGGATTGGCTCTGGAGTTTCTGCGTGCGGCAAAAAAAGCTGCGGGAGATTTGGATTATAGCGCTCTGGTTTTGGTCGCCGCGGCGATTAATAAGGATATTGCGGCATTAGCCGTGATTCCAGAAATCAATCGAACCGAACTTTATCTCACCATGGATCAACTGCGGCTGACACTCGATGGGCTTGCCGTGCGGCAACCACCTGCGCAAATGGGTCGAACCGAAGCGGAGCCGATCGTTCTGACGGGGAGCACTTTCGAACGGTTGGGGCGTCTCTTGCAATCTCTACTCGATCGGTTCAGTCATTTAGTGGATTTCAGACGGGGACAACCTGGACCTGGCCCGATTCCAACGCCAGCCGAGGAAACAGTGCTGCGTCAAAATATTGCGCTCAGTCTGACCACGGCTCAGATCGCGTTACTGAGGCGGGAGCAAGTCGTCTTTGAGCGTTCGCTAGATCGCGTCTCGACGCTCCTTGATCATTACTATGACTCAGGGGCGGAGCCGGTGATCTCGGCTCAGAGCGTCATCAAAGCGCTTAAAACGACTCCTCTCGGGATCGATTTACCTTCTGTGGATCACTCTCTGGCTGCCCTCGAAGCGGCTCGGCTTACCCTTGGTGAGCGGCCCTAATGCGTTGGGTCATCACTTTGTTGACGATTCTTGGCGCCCTAGCCTTGGGCACGCTTGTGAGTCAATCGCCCGGATATGTGCTACTCAGTTATGAGGATCTGACCTTGCAGACGAGCCTGTGGCTAGCGGCGGTGGTGACCTTTTTGGCATTTGGCGCGTTCTATTATCTGCTCCGCGGGGCGGGATCTTTTTGGGGCGTTAAGAATCAGATCGCAGGTTGGAGCAGTGCCCGTCAGCAAAAAAAAGCGCTGCAATTTTTAGGAAAAGGGATTGCACTGACAGTGCTTGGTGAAGCGGACCGCGGTCGTCGTTATCTTGAGCGCGCGCGCCAGACACCTTCGACGCAAGTGCTTGCAGAGACTTTTTTAGCTCGGGATTCGGACCCAGATTCAGCGGCAATGATGGATCGGCTTGCGACTTCTGGTCATCCTTTTGAGCAGGTTGCCTTGTACTACCAGGCGGAAGTTGCGATGGGCGAAGGCTCGTCTGAAACGGCTTTGACCTTGATCGAGAAACTGCCAGATAATTCCGAGACTCTGCCGCTGAAGCGACGAGTTTGGATCGCTAATCGTTCTTTTCAAGCCATGGCCCAACATCAAAAACAGGTCTCAAAGTTTGAGGATGATCTGATGCTTTCCGAGCATCAAGCACTGCTCGAAGCACGCTGGAACTTAGCGTTAGACAGCGAGCGTCGTGATTGGTTGTCGGTCCTGCCGAGCATCTCTCTCCAGGATGATGGGCTATTGCTGGAAGTTTTATTGAGCTTTGATGATCCTGCCGCGGCCGAGGCGTGTTGTCGATCCCTGATTGAGAGAACGCCTTCCCTCGGACTCTTTCTGGCCTATGGAGATCTCGGTACTCAGACGCTATCCATCAGGCGCCGGCATGCACAAGCCTGGCTGAGTCAGTTTCCTCACTCGGCGAATGTATCGGCTTGTTTGGGTGCGCTGGCGAGTGCCGAGGGGGAGCCAGCCGCGGCGATAGCGCATTATCTTGAATGCCTGAAACTGAAACCGACCCCGTCCATCAAAAGGCGGTTGATTGGGGTTTACTTAATGGCTGGTCGCTTTGAAGATGCGCGTGCTCTTTTTTAATAGAGACGCCAGGTTTAATCGAGACGCCAGGGTTTGGCCCTATTGGGGTCTGGGCGCATAACTGAAAACATCCGATTGCATCTTCTCAGGCTGAAAGCCGTTTCCTACGAAGTGATCGAGCGTCCCATAGACCATGGCAGGACTGCCACTGACAAAGATCTTAAAGGCGTTTAGTTGGGCAATATCGGCCGTGACAGCTTCACTGACCAAGCCTGTTCGACCCTGCCAGAGGTCCGTCTCCTGGCTGACCACAGGGGTGTAATTGACCTGATGCTCAGCCGTCGCAGCTTCAAGCTCGTGTTGCAGGTAGAGCTCTTCGGGTGTCAGAACGCCCCAGTAAAGGTGAATGGGATGGGTAAACTTTTTCTCGATTAACCAGTCAAGCATACTCTTCATCTGGGTAATGCCAGTCGAGGCTGCGATCAAAATTAAGGGGTGATCCGGAAGGTCTTTCAGACAGCAGTCCCCGAGAGGATATTGAATAGAAGCCGAAGTTGGGTTGCTGTTGAGGAAGTGCTCGATCTTGTCTGAATCACTGGAATCAGGGGTTGGCTTGATGTGGAGCGCTAGTGTTTTTTGATTGGGTGCGTTTGCGATCGAAAATGGAAACGCCGCATCGCCCACGTCGAGCATCAGATATTGGCCCGGGAAGAATGAGGGCGCTTCGGGCGTCAGTGCTAAAACTAATTCTCTGATGCCACCCTGCAGAATGTTGTTGCCGATCACTCGGCACTTCAGTGGCGGCATTAATTTCTTTTCATCGAGGCAAAAAATTCTTCATTGGTCTTAGATTTTTTCATTTTGCCGAGTAAGAACTCAATGGCCGCAAGATCATCCATCTCATGCAGAATCTTGCGCAGGATCCAGACTTTTTGAAGTTCTTCTTCAGACATGAGGAGATCTTCACGGCGGGTTCCTGACCGCCGGATATTAATGGCTGGATACACACGCTTCTCAGCGATCTTTCGCTCGAGGTGCAGTTCCATGTTGCCCGTCCCTTTAAACTCCTCGTAAATGACTTCGTCCATCTTAGAGCCTGGATCGATCAGACAGGTTGCGATGATGGTGAGGCTTCCCCCTTCCTCAATATTACG
>CAJYBS010000175.1 GCA_913064795.1 uncultured Gammaproteobacteria bacterium | reverse complement strand
GCGAGGGTATGGACAGACGCCGGTCAGAGAGGGCTCGGCTCGGATGTAGCGGGGGCTTCTGGCCCGCAAGCACTTAAAAGCAGGATCCCGGGGAGGAGACCTAAGGTGAAAAAGTGACGGTTCACGGCGATACCCAAGACGATCCAAACCTTCGAAAGTTCGATGCTAGCAGCTGTCTGTAGCCCAGCGCAATCGAGGACTGAAGACGATTAGGCGCTAGCCTTGACCGGTTGAGAGGCGTATATTTTTAGTCGTGTCGCTGCCGGGTCCGTTGAGCAACGCATCAGGATTTTGTCATGATGGGCGTTGGTCACCGTCTTTGGTGAAACATAGATGGTGGTGGTTAAAAGATTTAGGGCCGATGGTTCAGGTCCCCATAAAGGAGAAGAATGATGAAAGTACTGTTCATTGGATTGATGCTGTTGAGCGTGAATGTCGCAGCCCACTCGGGACCAGAGGTTCCTGAACCGATGACGCTGACAGAGATTAGTCAAGCCTTTGGCTGGGATTTAGAGACGATTCAAATTGAGACCGAGCGCGTTACCGACGGCCTGTCTGTGCTGTTTGGCGCCGGCGGCAATATCGCGGTCACGGTCGGTGATCAGGGTGTGCTTGTCGTGGATGATCAATTTCCCGAGCTCGAGGATAAAATTCGAGCGGCCATCAAATCATTAGGTGGTGATCGTGTTGATTTTGCTGTGAACACTCACTGGCACTTTGATCATGCCGATGGCAATCAGTTTTTAGGGCCAGATGGAACTTGGATCGTCGCGCAGTCGAATTCCAGGGCAAAAATGACGGAAGACCAGATCATTAATCTTGTTGGCGTCTCTTATGCCCAAAAAGCCTACCCGCCAGCCGCTTTGCCGGTGATGACGTATGACGATCGAATGCAGTTTCACTTCAATGATCTGGAAATTGAACTCATGCATTTTGGTGCTGCGCATACCACGGGTGACACGGCAGTCTTTTTCCGAGGAGATAACGCAGTGCATTTGGGCGACGTCTACAATAATTCTGGTTATCCCTTCATCGACGCGGGCAATGGTGGCACGCTCGATGGCCTCATCGCCTTTTGTCAGGCAACGCTTGAAGAAATCGACGAGGAAACGATCGTGATCCCCGGCCATGGCCCGATTTCTGATTATCAGGGTCTGACCCGCTATATCGCGATGCTCAGGGATATTAGAGCGAAGATGATGGCACTGATTTTAGATGGGGCCAGCTTGGAAGAGGTGGTGGCCGCAAAAGTGACTGCGGCGTATGACGCTGAGCAGGGTGATCCCAATCTGCTGGTCAATCGCGCCTACTTTAGCTTGACCCACAAAGTGGTTGATCGCTGATAGAGCGCTGCTGAGCGTCAAGCATCGAATTTGCTCAAAGGGTGGACGATGGTAAGTCTGTAAAGCAGCCGTGGGCGCAGCTTCGGCAAATGGAGGACTTGATCAGCTTTGCCAAATGTTGCGCCGAGACCCTAACGGGTGAAGCTTGGTTGGCGATTGGGGCGTGACCGTGGCGTGACCGTGTTGATAGTCAACCGATCCTTACAGCGTTCTGTGCCCAGTATGTTCTGGTCAAGAGCTACCAAGCTAGCTAGGCAAGGACAGATAGGTTTCGCCAGGTGACGCAGAGATTATTCCCTATTCTCGAGCTTCTCTAGGCTCATTTTGTCCTTGAGGCTCATCAAATAAGCAGCACCACTGAGCACAAAAATCGCGCCCGCCTCGGCGAGCAGCGTTAGGGCATCCATCTCTTTACTTTGCATCACGATCAACCGGCACAGTGCAGTGATGGCAATAATTATGGGCAGTGTTACCGGGATTCGATTGGTCGAGTAAAATGCGCCGATCATGCCGATTATTTCAACATAGATAAATAAGAGAAAAAGATCCGGAAGGGTGACCTCCCGGGCGATAATGATGGAGAAAATGGCGTCCGCCGATGCGACGACGGTCAGCATACCGATAATCGCCAGCAAGGTTTTCTCGCTGACAATGGTTGTCCAATGCAAGCGTCGATTTAAACGGTTGCGCTCTAAAATCACATCCAGAACGCGATCAACGGGGGAGGGTTTTTGTTGCTCGGAATCGCTGGGTTCATTAGACATGAGTTGATTTTCCGTAAGTTGTTATTGTCTTAATGTACTGAAAAATCCACAGAAAGATACTCTGAATAAAGATGTTAAGGATGTAGACCGCTGAATTGCCCGGAGCTTGCAAAAAACCAGAAGCTATCGCCGCGATCCCTGACATGGTTTTTGATTTTGGTGCAGCAGGGCAGGACCGCGGTTTATCGGTGCGGTCCCACAACTTGGTCCGTTTGTTTATGATGACCTTGACGGAACGCAAGCTTTGCCGAGTCGCGGTAATGATGGGACGGCAGCGCTGCAGTCAAGAGTCTTGAAATCGGGGCTTTTGAAATCGAGAGTCTTGAAATCCGGAGCCATGAAGTTATGAGCAGTGAGATTATTCCCGCCGAGGCCTGCAGCGCGCTTGCAACAGCGAGGTCAGGGAAGCTGGGTTCAATGGTGATCACGGTTGAACAGGGATGGCTGCTGAAGTTGTGACAAGGTATAAAAGGACACCGCGGAAAAACTTAAAGCTCAAAGTCGATGAAGGAGACGCTAAATGATTAATCTTGATTTAACCGGTAAGCGGGCGCTGGTGACTGGCGCGAGCCTCGGCATTGGCGAGGCTTGTGTGAAAATGCTCGCCGATCAGGGCGCCTCAGTGGGTTTTTGCGCAAGAAACCAAGCGGGTGTTGATCGTCTGGCTGCTTATCAGCCCGAGGGCGACGGCGCTGTGCATGGGTTTATCGCTGATATGAATGATGCAGCGTCGACCCAGTCCTTTTTAGAAGCCGCTACGGCTGAAGGTGATGTTGACATCTTGATCAACAACGTCGGTGCCTCGCCTTCTCGGAATTTTTTATACATGGCCGATGAGGATTGGCATTCACTCCATGAACTCAATGTGATGTCGGCGGTTCGGTGCACTCGGCATTGCTTGCCCGGGATGCGGAAGAAGCAATGGGGTCGAGTGGTGATGGTTGCTAGCGGCGCCGCGAAATATCCCAGCGCCGCGCTGATTGACTATGGTACGACCAAAGCAGCCATGATCTCTATGGCAAAATCCTTGGCTCGCAAATATGGGAGCGATGGGGTGTTGGTTAATTCGGTGTTGCCTGGCTTAATCCATACCGCCATGTGGGAGCGAGCCGCTACGGAGATTGCCGAGGCCTCGGACTCTACGATGGATGCTGTTCTTGCCAGAAACGGCAAGGGCGTCCCTGTTGGCCGTTATGGGACCTCTGAGGAGGTCGCAGCGATGATTTGCTTTTTAGCCTCCGAGGCTGCGTCTTATGTCAACGGGGCTGCCATCGAAGTGGATGGGGGCACCAGCGGACACATTTGAGTAGGCGTTTAAAAGTAGGTTTTTAAAAGTAGGTTTTAAGAGTAGATGGTTGAGCAGACAGGGTCCGGTACTGAATCGAGGGTGGATCTGGCTCAGCCGTTGGGTCTACGATTTCGTGTGATCGATAATTTCCGCTCTGATCAGCGAAGTCAGGGCTCAACGCTGCGTATAACGGCGGCTTGTAGGGCTGCCGTCAGGTTCGAAAACGACGGCATCTTGAGGAGAATGGCGGGTGCCCTGTCACGAGGGGTTGTAAGCCAAAACGCTGGCGCTAAAAAATGAACCTGCAAACAGAACTGGTAGTCGCTGCTCGAATACAAAGACCTAATGAACAGGGATGGGTCCCGTATGCTTGATGTCCATCATTTATTCAGTCCAGGTCAGCAAGTCTATGTTGCTGGCAGTAGCAATGAACCGAAAGGCTTGCTAGATCATCTAGCCACCGCCCCTTTGCCAGACGACCTTAACTTTCTTCATTTCCCGCTCCCGGGTCTGAATACCACCGATTTTACGGTGCTCAATCCAACCGCGGTGGTCACGACCTTTTTTATGTCCTCAACCCTCGCTAAAGCAGATCCTGCCCGGGTAAGGTTTTTGCCGATGCAAATGCGAGCCGTTTTTGATTATTTGTCACACGGGGTCGACGTTGCGCTTCTGCAGGTGGGGTTTGACCGTGAGGGTGTGCTTCGCATGGGGCCTAATGTTGATTTTAATGCGGCGGTTTTAAGCAGCGCTAAGACAGTGATCGCCGAACTCAATCGTGGGCTCGTTGCCCCCCTTGGCGGCATCGCGATCGATCCTGCCCAAATCGATGCGCTTTTCGAGACCGATCGAGGCTTAGCGGCGATGCCCGAGGCGCGTATCGATACAGCCGCGCAAACGATTGGCGGACTCGTTGCAGATTTAATCAAGGACGGTGATTGTTTGCAGACCGGTATCGGCGCGATTCCGGCTGCAATTCTTGGACAGCTTACCGATAAGAACGATCTGGGACTTCATGGCGGCTTGATAGATTCCGGTGGCCAAAGATTAATCCAGGAAGGGCAGGTCACCGGTGCCCGTAAAGCAATCGACTCGGGTCAACACATCACTGGCATGGCCCTTGGGGGGGCTGATTTCAATGATTGGTTGGCAGAAACTCCGGACGTTGTGTTTCGCGGGGCGGATTATACCCATGAAGTTTCGGTCATCCGTCGGCTCGAGGATTTTGTTTCGGTGAATTCGGCAGTTGAGGTGGATCTGTTTGGTCAGGTCAACGCCGAGTACGCGGGTGGGCGACAGATCTCCGGGACTGGTGGGTCGGTGGATTTTATGCGCGCCGCCAAAGCGTCTAAGCGCGGACGATCCATTGTGGCGATGACGGCTACCGCTCGAGGGGGCTCAATCTCTCGGATTGTTCCTCGAGTCGAGATGGTTACGGCGCTTCGAACCGACGTGGATATTGTTGTGACTGAGTTTGGTGTGGCCCAGATCAAAAATTTACCCTTGCGAGCACGAGCTGAGGCCCTAGTGAGGATCGCAGCGCCTGAGTTTAGAGAGGCACTGAGCGCCAGTATCGACCAGATGGGAAGGGCTTGATGTGAGGAGCTTGATGTGAAGCGCTTGATGTGCCGGCTGTTTTAAATGGTTTTGATAGAGAGGCTTTGATGGGGCGGCTCATTCTGAAGGCTCGATTGTAATTGAGTTACTGTGCCTGACCTGAGTGAGGGCGCGGTTCAGGCATTGGGTCTTGCCGACTAGGAAGTTTTCCCTTGCTTCACTGTCTCGCTTATTCAATTGGGGGCCTCTCAGCGTAACCCTCTGGGAAGTAAACTCACTCCCATCTCCGGGTCCTTCG
>CAJYBS010000174.1 GCA_913064795.1 uncultured Gammaproteobacteria bacterium | reverse complement strand
TGCGATCTCTCAAGCGGTTGAGCGCCATGGGTTGTTTTATGCCCCCGATCCATCTTCTCAAATCGCCTGTAGTATTGGCGGCAACGTTGCTGAGAACTCGGGGGGCGTACATTGTCTTAAGTATGGCTTAACCCTTCATAATGTGTGTGGTCTTAAGGTGCTATTAGCCGACGGCCAGCTGCTCCATCTTGATGACAATCAGCTTTGGAGTGACGGGTTTGATCTACTGCCGTTGCTCCATGGGTCTGAGGGTATGCTGGGGGTCAT
The DNA here is from genome assembly GCA_913064795.1 of uncultured Gammaproteobacteria bacterium. GTDB lineage: Bacteria > Pseudomonadota > Gammaproteobacteria > Pseudomonadales > Azotimanducaceae > UBA9926. The sequence goes on along the minus strand of CAJYBS010000174.1, from coordinate 4,995 downwards.
TGTTGAAGTCTCGGTGACGTTGTTACCCCGCCCTGAAGCGGTGACGGTCTTGATGGCGGGTTTTGACTCAAGTGAAACCGCCGCCCATGCAGTCAGCGCGGTGATTGCCGAAGGTGTGCTGCCAGCGGGGCTTGAAATGATGGACCGTCTCGCGATTCAAGCTGCGGAGGATTTTGTTGAAGCGGGTTATCCGAGAGACGCAGCTGCGCTGCTGTTGTGCGAGTTAGACGGCGGAATTGATGAGATCGATGCGATGGCAGACCAAGTGTCATCGGTTCTGCGGAAAGCGGGTGCAAAGTCGCTAACCCGTGCGGATGATGCGGCATCTAGAGCCCGGTTGTGGCAGGGCCGAAAAGCCGCGTTCCCGGCGGTGGGGCGTCTTGCGCCGGATTACTATTGTATGGATGGCACGATCCCTAGACGCCATCTGGCCGATGTTTTGACAGCCATCGCAGAACGTTCAACGCACTACGGATTGCGGGTCGCCAATGTTTTTCATGCAGGGGATGGCAATTTGCATCCATTGATTTTGTATGACGTTAACGCCCCTGGTGAGCTCCAGCTGGCGGAGGCCTTCGGCGCTGACATTTTGCAGATCTGTCTCGAATATGGTGGGACCATTACCGGTGAGCACGGAGTCGGGCTCGAAAAAATCGATCAAATGTGCGTTCAATTTTCAGAAGTAGAGTTGAATGTGTTTCATGCTATCAAGGCAGCCTTTGATCCCAAGGGTCTGCTGAATCCAGGGAAGGCCGTGCCGACCCTGAACCGATGTGCGGAGTTTGGGGCGATGCATGTTCATCAGGGACAGACTCGGCACCCGGAATTACCAAGGTTTTGACATGGATGCTACTCAAGCCATTCTTGACCAAATTGAAGCTGCGGCGGCCGAAGGTGAGCAGGTGTGTCCCGAGGGTGCCGGATCGAAGTCTTTTATGCGGCCCTCGACAAGCGCGCGGATTGTTTCGACCGCTACCCACACCGGCACGTTGCACTATCATCCCGATGAGTTGGTGATTCGGGCTCGGTCGGGTACGCGTTTCATCGATCTGCAAGCTGAAGTGGCCGAGCAAGGACAATTCTTGCCATTTGACCCTCCGATCCTTGGGCCTGGCTCAACCCTGGGTGGGGTCGTTGCAGCGGGTCTAGGCGGTTCTGCGAGACCTTTCCTAGGCGGTATCCGAGATTATGTGCTTGGCGCTAAAGTTGTCTTACCAACAGGGCAGGTTGCCGTTTTTGGTGGCGATGTCATGAAAAATGTAGCGGGTTATGACGTGAGTCGTTTAATGGTGGGCTCTATGGGCAGTCTAGGCTTGATTCTTGAGCTGGCGCTGAAGGTTCTGCCTGCCCCCAAGGCAACCCGAGTCTTCGAACTTCCAATGTCACCGGCGCAAGCGATCAAGACCATCGAGCTGTATCGCCGGCAAGGGGGACTGTCGGGCGCTGTTTTTTTTGAGGATGTGTTGTATTTACGGTTTAGCGGTTCTCCGGGGCAGGTGGCTCAAGCCGAGAATCGGTTGACCGGCGCGATCAGCTCCGACTCAGATGCAGTCGTACGAAAAATACAAAACCTAGAGTTCCCAGTACAGCACCATCTTTGGCGTTGGGATGCCCCCTCAGGGATCTCGATGGAACAGCCGGGGCTGATTGCCTTTGACTGGGGTGGTCGGTTGCGCTGGCTTGACAGTCTTGACCCCCCCAGCATCGACAAAACCCATGGCTTAGTGACCTGCTTTAAGCCTGGCGAAGGCACTTTGAATACATGGTCCAATCGCAATGATCCTGTGGGTTGGGTGCAAGAACGGCTAAAGACTGCTTTTGATCCGCAGGCGCGTTTTGTCGATTACCCAAAGCTACGACATCGACCATGAAGACGTCCTTGCATCCTCGATTCGAAAATCTTCCAGAGGCTGCTCGTGCAGAGACCATTTTGCGAAGCTGTGTGCACTGTGGTTTTTGCACGTCAGGGTGTCCGACGTATCAGCTCTTAGGCGATGAAAATGATAGTCCCAGAGGCCGGATCGCGTTGATCAAAGAAATGTTTGAAGTGGGCGAAGTGAAGGAAGCTCACAGCACCCATTTGGATCGGTGCCTGACTTGTCGAAGTTGCGAAACCCATTGCCCTTCTGGTGTCGCCTATACGGAGCTGCTAGATATTGCTAAAGGCATCATGGCAGACACTCACGCTCGTTCGCTCAGATCTCGACTGTCACGAGGTGTGCTGCGACGAATCTTGTCCGCTCAAGGTTTGCTGAAGACAGGGTTTAAGGCGCTCCGTACCCTTAGATTCTTGAAATGGCTGATACGCTGGTTGCCCGTTGGTATTCCCCGGGTTCCGAAGATTCAACAAGCAACCCATAAAACTGAGGCGTTCAGTCAAACCGTGGTGATCCTCGAGGGCTGTGTGCAACAGGCGGCGACGCCCTCGGTTAATGAGGCTTTGAGGGCATTGTTGACCTCTCAAGCCGTTGCCACCATCAGTATCCAGGGCGAAGCTTGTTGTGGAGCACTGAATTACCACCTGGGAGAGCATGATCAAGGGCGACAAGATATGCGCCGATTGCTACATCAAGTCCGCGACCAGGTGCCCCAGGGCGCCTTAATTGTCTCCACCGCAAGCGGATGTGGCGTCACCCTGAAAGACTATGCCAAGTTTTTTAGCCCCAGCGATCCAGATTATGCGTTGGCGATCGAAATCTCTGGTCGGGTGATCGATGTGGTTGAAATATTGCAACGTTACACTTGGAACGTCGAACCACGTCGTATTGCAGTCCACACTCCTTGCACGCTGTCACACGGTCAGGGTCTTGGCGAGGCGGCGAAGCAGCTGCTTTTGGGTGCAGGATTTGAATTAACGGTTGGAGCGCCAGCATCACTGGCTTGCTGTGGGTCCGCTGGAACCTATTCTGTTCTGCAGCCGGCTTTGTCTAAACAGCTTCGAGATCAAATGGTTGCTGGGTTGGAGCGTGACGCGCCAGAGGTGATCGTCACCGCGAACGTGGGTTGTCACCTGCATCTGGCCGCTGGAACGGCGATTCCAGTCATGCATTGGGTCGAGCTGTTGTGCCAACAATCCCAGCAGTAAGTGCCGCGGCGCCAGCAATAGTTGCAACGCCAACAATGCTAGGATTGTTATCCTAATCGAGCCCGTGAATGATCGAGACGTTGGCCTGGCTTGCGGCTTGTCGATGGGTCATCAATTTTTGGTACGCTTCTGACTCATACCAGTTCAGAGCTGCCACTTCGGATGCAAATTTGAGGATTACCGTACGTTGTCCGAAGGCTTGACCCTCAAGGAGGATGCGAGCCTCGTCAACCGCTATGACTTGACCTTCATATGCCCTGAGGATGGTTAAAAACCCAGATTCATAGTCCGCATAGCGACTCCGATCATCGATCTGAATCTCTGCAAGGATATAGCACGTCATGGCGATGTTTGAGCATTGAGCAACCAGTACAGCAGACCTTTTTGGGCATGCAATCGATTGGCGGCTTGGTTGAAAATAATCGAACGCGGATCTCGAACAAGGCCTGGCGTTATTTCATAATCGTTATGAATTGGCATGTCATGCATGATCATCAGGTCGTGACCCTCGATCAGTGACTCATTGACCTGGAAGGGCTGCATTTTAGTGAGAAGTGCTGCCTTTTCTGCCTTTTTCTCTGGGTCGTTAAAGAACTGCATGTCGATCCAGGTGTCGGTGTAAATAAAGTCTGCCCCATCGATCGCGATCCTTGGATCATCCACGTGGTTGATCTTCTCACTGTCCTGAGTGATCGCTTGCAACCGAGGATCGAAACTTGCGGCGCGAATCTCTGGCTCCGGTGTTGCAAGGGTCAGGCTAAAGCCTAAACGATCAGCCATGAGGATCAGCGAGTTCGACACGTTGTTTTGAACCCCTGAATACAAAAGGTGGAGATCAGGTAAAGGTTTCTCACTGTGCTCGATCATGGTCAAAACGTCTGTCAAGGCTTGACACGGATGATACCGATCACAACAGCCATTGATCATGGGGACTTGGCTGGCGTCAGCCATTATCTGGAAGTCGTCGTTGCTGAGAAGTCTGGCCATAATCACTTGAACGTTACGGGATAAATATTCAATTTCGTAGGCAAGGTCGGTGAGGATGAAGTTTGAGGTTTGCCAATCCATGTAGATGGCATGGCCACCCAATTCTGTCATTGCGACTTCAAAGGATACCCGGGTTCGCGTGCTTGTTTTTTGAAACAACATAGCAAGGCTTTGATGGGACAGAGCGTCGCGGTAGTCTTCGGGGGATGCTTTGATTTTGATCGCGCAATCTAAAATTTCGGTCAGATCTGCGGTGCTGAAGTTCAGCAAATCATTGATGTGGTGCATGGTTTGGCTCCCAATAACAGTATTGAAATGACTGTGATCTATGAAGCTGCAGTAGAGTAGTCTAAATTAACTTGGGTGTATAGAGGGCTGATTGTCACCGATTGGGGCGGCGTTTTATCCAAAGGAGAAGGGAGTATGTGCGGCAGGCTGAACGTGATCGATGCGCCGGTTTTAGCGTTCCTAACGCAGTTCCTCTCCGAGATGCCTGTGATCGAGACGTCATGGAATATTGCCCCAACGGATGATCTTTGGGTGCTCCACGACACGCCTGAAGGCGCTCAGGCTGCCAGGATGCGTTGGTGGCTGGTACCGAGTTGGTCGAAGGGCCCGCAGCAAAAATTCAGCATGTTCAACGCGCGCTCAGAGACCGTCGCCTCTAGCCCGGCCTATAAAGAACCGTTCAAGCGGCGGCGGTGCGTCATTCCAGTCAGTGGCTACTTTGAGTGGCGGCGAGAGGGGGCCCTACGTCAGCCGATGTATTTTACCTCTGATGAGTCGGAGGTTCTCCTTCTGGCAGGTATCTGGGATTGCTGGCAGGGTGATCATGAGACCATCTTCAGCTGCAGCGTCATCACCACCCATGCCCACCCATTGACACAGACGTTTCATCATCGATTGCCAATGCTTGTGCCGCC
>CAJYBS010000173.1 GCA_913064795.1 uncultured Gammaproteobacteria bacterium | reverse complement strand
GACCCTGACTGACGAGTTGTTCCGATTTCGAATGTCCGGGTTTAAGCGCATTCGTCGAATCAATCACCATGGCCGTTACGGGGGGTAGGGTTGCGGTGCTGAACTGCTGCATCTGAAACTCTGGGCCGATCACAGGGTTTGGATCTATTTTCCAGTCCGCAGTATGTAATACATTACCGGCAGGCGTTTCGATTAACAGTGCGTGGGTTTCTGGCGTCGAATGGGTGATAGGCAGCCAGGTGACGAGGAACGGACCGATTTGCCGGCAGGCGTAACTCTTGACTCGGTCAATGTTGGGTTGCAGAGCGTGACCGCGAAATTTTTCTTCGATGACTGCGCCAGTAAAGGGCGTGGTGTAAATGGTTTTTGGAAATCGTGAATAAAGATAGGGTAAAGCGCCGATATGATCCTCATGGGCATGGGTAGCAATAATGCCTTCAAGGTGAGTCAATGCCGAGGCCGCGGGCCCTGGATCTGCCATCTCAACGCGGTTTTGGCCACTGGCCTCTTGCTCGAAGGTAATGCCGCAGTCCACCATGAGCCAAGCGCCATCGTGACCAAAAAGGTTCAGGTTCATACCAATTTCGCCACAGCCGCCGAGGGGCATGAACCAGAGCGCATCGGCGGGTGGTCGGCTTAGATTTGGGGCTTGGGTTGGCATGATGCACAGTAATATAAGCGACGACCCCCAACCGCGCGAACTGCGATCGGTGTTGCGCATCGATAACAGGGCAGGCCGCTGCGATCAAAAATCCAAAAGCGGTGATCTTCGAACGTTGCACCAGATCTCTTAAGTCGTTCCGCTTGACCGATGTTCAAGGTGATGCCCCCGGTATCGTAGCTCTGCCGGCTTAAGGTGAGCGCTGCGTCTGCGAGGTTGAACCGTTGATCTACTGACAGCTGAAGTGGGCGCCATTCTGGGTTCAGTTCTGCGACAAATAGGATTTCTGTTCTCAAATAGTTGCCGAGCCCCGCTAAAAAGGTTTGGTTCAGGAGTAGCGCCCCAAGGGTTTGGTTACGAAACCGGGGCTCTAGACAGCGTTCGGAGATGCGAGTGGTCGACAAGTCTGGATCCAAAATATCAGGTCCGAGCTTGACCAGGAAAGGATGATGCTTGAGTGAGTCGGTCTTCCAGAATTTGACATCGGTGGCACTATAAAGACGAACCACTTGCCCTGCAGTGCCAAGCTCAAGGCGCAATTGGCGCCCCTTGAGATAGGGAGCCCCAATTCGAGTGTTTTCCCACAGGCCATAGAGTTGATTGTGAGAGTAGAGGGTCAATCCATTGTCGAAGTGAGTCAGTAACGCTTTGCCGTGGGGGGTAAACGCTTGGATGGTGGCACGCTTTAGCCTCGTGCCGTAACGGCGGAGCGCCGGAAAGGGTAAATAAACGTGTTCTAGTGGGCGTCCTTGGACGGCCTGGTTGAGGCGATCGGCAGCGCGTCTTATTTCGGGTCCTTCGGGCACGGATGAGTCATCATTTGAGATTTATTTGGTACGCGGATCTTTCCATAAAGATCAGATCTGCAATAAATCGGCCTGAGCAAGTAGAGGCTCGATAAGCTTCATCGTGGCCTGGTCGACCATCACGCCATCTACGCTGACAGCACCCTGGCCGGCTTCCAATGCCTGCTCATAGGCCGCCTTTTGTGATCTGGCTCGGGCCACATCCTCTGAATCTGGCGAAAAACATTCAGAAATGATTGGGACTTGGTTGGGGTGAATTGCCCATTTCCCTGAAAGCCCCAACAATTTCCCGGTTTGGCTGTCAGCGGTGAGGCCCTCGGCATCTTTGTAGTCCGCGAATGGACCGTCGATGGGAACAAGACCATGGGCCCTCGCCGCCATGACCAATCGAGAACGAGGGTAGTGCCAAAGGTCACCCGGGTAGGCGCCTTGACGGCCAATATCAAGCATGGGCATGTGTTGACTGGCTGCAAAATCCCCCATCCCAAAAATCAAGGATTCGAGGCGTGGACTGCCCGCGGCTATCTCATTGATATTGATCATGCCTTTGGCATCCTCGATCAGTGCTTCAATGCCGACCGATTCTTTGATCCCGTGGGCGGACTCAACCTGTAATAACAGTCGGTCTAAAAAGCTGATATCTGCAAGGGTCTGAGTCTTGGGAAGAATCAAAGTGTCTGGGCGCCGCCCGCTCAGGCTGGCCGCTTCGATCAGGGCGATAACATCTTGAAAACAATGCGGGGAGTTCAGGTCGTTAATTCTGACTGAGACAGTCGGGGCTCGCCATGTTGCCTGCGTTAGGTGCTCGGCCACTAGGGCTCGCGCAGCAGATTTCTCCTGAGGTGCAACCGCATCTTCTAAATCAATCACAATGACATCAACATCAACCGACAGGCTTTTTTCTAGCATTTTTGCGTTGCTGCCCGGGACGGTCATGTGACAACGCCGAAGTCGATGATTGCGCATAGGGTTCACCTTGTTGTCGTCTAAAGTCAGAATATAACGTATCTCTTTGAGTCATTGACCAAATCTTTATTGGGTCCGGCTAAAGAAGAAAAGGCCAGTCCTCGAGACGCTGATGTTAACGGTTCAGAGGTCATAGTATACTGCCAATCGAGAATAACGAGCTTGGAATGTCGAATGAGTGACCGAATCAATATCGCTGGATTACAAATTGCACCCGAGTTGCATGAGTTCATCGTGAATGATGTGCTACCAGAGCTTCCTGTCTCAACTGAAGCATTTTGGGCCGGTTTGAGCAATGTTATCAGTGAATTTGCGCCAAGAAACAAAGCGCTGCTGTTGGCCCGCGATCATCTCCAGCAGCAAATTGACCACTGGCATCAGGAGCATGCCGGACAGACTTTCGATGCGCCCGCCTACGAGGCCTATCTTCGCGAGATTGGTTATCTTTTGCCAGAGGCGGACGACTTTGAGATAGAGACAAGCAATGTTGACCCTGAAATTGCACAGATTGCAGGGCCTCAACTCGTTGTGCCGATCATGAACGCGCGGTTTGCACTCAATGCGGCGAATGCCCGCTGGGGTAGTCTGTTTGACGCGCTCTATGGGACGGACGTCATCGAGGAAACACCGGGGTTCGAAAAAGGACGGAGCTACAACCCTCAGCGGGGGGAGCAGGTGATTGCTTATGCGTCCGAGGTGCTCGATCGTCTTGCACCTCTGAAGGCCGCTAGCCATAGCGATGTTACGGGTTATGAAATTCGTGACGGTCGGTTGGTCGCGGTCTGCAGTGATGGTCGTACCTCGACGCTATCGGATGAGGATCAATGTCGGGGCTTTAATGGCTCGCCTGCCGCCCCAAGCGGGATTCTCCTGGCGCATCACCATCTTCACCTGGAAATTCAGATCGACCGAGAGGATAGTGTAGGGCGAACCCACAGAGCGGGGGTTAAGGATGTGTTGCTCGAGTCGGCGATCTCAACGATTCAGGACTGTGAAGACTCCGTCGCTGCAGTGGATGCCGAGGACAAGACTTTGGTCTATCGGAATTGGCTGGGTTTGATGCGAGGTGATCTGGAGGAATCATTTGAGAAATCCGGGCAGACCCTTAAACGAACGCTGGCCGCCGATCGTCGTTATCAAGGTTTGCAGGGCGATACGCTGACACTGCCAGGAAGAAGCTTGCTACTGATACGGAATGTGGGTCACCTCATGACCTCAGATGCGGTGCTCGATGCATCAGGTGGCGAGATCCCAGAGGGAATTCTGGATGCCTTTGTGACCAGCACCATCGCGATGTTTGATTTGTTGGGCAAGAGTCGGGTTCAGAATTCTCGTTGCGGCAGCGTCTATATCGTAAAGCCAAAGATGCATGGGCCCGAGGAAGTTAGATTTACGGTGGACCTATTTGCCGCAGTTGAACGCTGCCTTGGCCTTGCCGAGAACACGCTTAAAATCGGAATTATGGATGAGGAACGAAGGACCAGCCTCAATTTGAAGGCCTGTATTTTTGAGGCGCGGGCGCGCGTGATCTTCATCAACACGGGCTTTTTAGATCGCACCGGTGATGAGATCCATACCAGCATGGAGGCGGGTCCGGTGGTGAGAAAGACCTTGATGAAACAACAACCTTGGATTTTGGCGTACGAGGACTGGAACGTTGATCGAGGTCTTGCCGCAGGATTTTCAGGACGGGCGCAGATTGGCAAGGGCATGTGGGCCATGCCGGATGAGATGGCGCAAATGATGTCGACAAAAGCCGCCCACCCAGAGGCGGGAGCAAATTGTGCTTGGGTGCCGTCCCCCACGGCTGCGACCCTCCACGCCATGCATTATCATGAAATCAACGTTGCGGGTCGGCAAGCCGAAATATCTAAAGCCAGCCGAGCGACCCTCGAAGGATTGATGACCTTGCCGCTGCTGCACGGTGAAAATCTCTCGAGCGCGGAGATTCGAGAAGAACTTGAAAACAACATCCAGGGAATTTTGGGTTACGTTGTGCGCTGGGTCGATCAGGGAATTGGCTGCTCGAAAGTCCCCGATATCCACGACGTCGGGCTCATGGAGGACCGAGCGACCTTGCGAATATCGTCCCAGCACATCGCAAATTGGCTGCGACATGGTTTGTGTCAGCAATCCGAGGTCCAGGGCATTCTCGAAAAAATGGCGGTAATCGTTGATGCGCAAAACGAAGACGATCCCCGCTACCGGCCAATGGCTCCAGATTTTGAGTCCTCGGTGGCGTTTCAAGCCGCGTGTGACCTTATTTTCAGTGGCGTGGACCAGCCCAGCGGTTACACCGAACCCGTGCTTCACGCGAGGCGCAGAGAAGCGAAACTGAAATATGGTGTTTAATCCCGTGTTTGGGGCGACTGTGGTTGAGCCTTAGGCTTTTTAGCCCTCTCTTTGTATTTTTCTGGAAGGGAGCTTCTGCCAATCGGCTTTGAAACGGTTGCCGGGGTGTGGGAATCGCGGAAAGCCGTACGCTGATGACGTCTCCTAGATTGCAATCTAGCGGTCGCGTTGATGCAGGATTTGTCTCTGAGGTGCTCTAGCGTTGACGAAAAAGAAGGTCCCAATACGCTTCGCCTCAGGAGCGGCTCTCACGTCTCATAACGAAGCCTCTGACGTCTCGCTTTAATCTTCGTACTTGTTGTTTTTCAAGTCTTTTGTCGTGTCCTCAGAGTTTGAGGGCGAGACAATTCAATGCCCTGGGTTTGTCATTACGTCTACCGCCAATGCGGGCTCAGCGCAGGGGCATCTCGCAGGCGTTTGTTTGAGCGATTCGAGCTTTTCACCTCTGCCTATTCTTGCCGGCAAAGCTTGCCGAATCCGTC
>CAJYBS010000172.1 GCA_913064795.1 uncultured Gammaproteobacteria bacterium | reverse complement strand
AGTGATTCTCACTGCTCTGGCCGCGAACCTACTCAACAGTGCCTCCAATCCCGCGCGCAACACCATCCTCAACATCGTTGCAGGCAGTCGCCTGCAATACGCGATCAGTCTCTCCACAGGCATCGGGTCAGTGGCAACCATTATGGGCACACGCGTTGCTGGCAGCATCGACTCGGTAGGATTGATTGAGGTGCTGCTCATTCAGGCAGCCTGCTTTGGTATCGGCGCGGTTTTCCTGATTGGCCTTCGGCCTCATGCGCCAAGCCCACAGACTTCCCAAGCGCCATCGACTCAAGCAGCCCCGACATCCATGACGGAGATTATTCGTGAGGGATTAGTCTACACCTGGAATTTTAAGCTGGCACGGGACATCGTCGGGCTGAATTTTCTGTCTAGCTTTTTTAATGCCGGTGCGTGGATGGTTGCCATCCCTTTCATCATTAGCCGAATCTATGCCGGAGACGCATTGTTGCTCGCCAATATTACGGTGGTCTTTTATTTTGGGTCGCTGATCGCAAATTTTGGTTTGTTAAAATTTATGCCGTTGCTTCGGCCCGGGCGTTTATACCTGATTATGCAAGTATCGCGCGTGTTGGTGCTTTATCTCATTTGGATTGAGCCTTCAATCGAATGGTTTTATCTGGCTTCAGCTTACTGGGGCTTTAATATGGGGGTGACCACAACAATGTCTAGGCTCATGATCCAAGAGATTGCGGAGCCTGCGTTTCGTTCGCGTCTAATGTCGGTATTCACCTTGGGACTGATGAGCGCGACTCCGATGGGGTCGGTGGTACTCGGTTTTGTGATCGGCCTATTCGGAGAACTCAACGCCATGATTCCAGGCATGATCGCCTCTTTGATCATCTTCTATCTCGGCTATCGCTTCAGCGACATTTGGCGTTATGAAAGCCCGTCACCGAGTCATTGAACCGCACGAGCGCCGAGTCTATTGACCCTAGCCTCATCCCAGCGGTAGCGTTCCCCTCAAAAGCCTAGGTTGTCCACAAAAACTGTGGATAACTCTGGTGATAAGTGCTGCTGAACAGGTTATAAGCCCAATTTTCAAGTGTTTTAAGTATTGGTCAATTTTTGACCAATTGAATTAATTGTTAATAATATCAATAATTTATAAGGTTATTATAACCATATGATCTGCAGATGAAGGTAAGTGAGCAAGTAAGGGTCAGATGTGCATAACTCATCTAAAATGCACATAAACTTCTCCCTTTTGTCACTGGAAAACAGGGTTTACACCAACCCTGAGTCAAGATTTGACCCAAGGTTAAGCCAAATTTGCCACCAAAAATCAGCTAATTAGAGACTAGCCTGACCATGATCATCATTTTAAAAATCAGCGGCTCGCTGGATACAGCCACTCCAAATTCATGACCTGACCTAGAATATGAATCCCAGCGTTGGCACCACAGCCAACGCTGGTTATCATTCAAGAACACGCATGGCCCAAAACCTCATGATCGAACTCTTTACCTCGCCAACTCCCAATGGACACAAAGCGTCCGTAACTTTGGAAGAACTGGATATTCCTTACACCGTTCACTCCATCAATCTGAGTGCCAACGATCAGAAGACGGACACTTTTCTCAACATGAATCCGAATGGAAGGATTCCCGTGATACGCGATACCGAGCGGGATGAGACAGTTTTTGAATCGGGTGCAATTATGATTTATCTGGCGGAGCGAGCTGGGAGGCTTCTGCCCGCTTCTGGCGCAGCGCGGTATGAAGTGCTTCAGTGGTTAATGTTTCAGATGGGCGGGATCGGCCCCATGATGGGACAGGCCAATGTGTTCTACCGGTATTTCCCTGAAAAAATTCAACCGGCAATCGATCGTTATCAAAACGAGACCCGACGGCTTTTCGAGGTTCTTGATAGCGCCCTCTCGGATCGAGAGTGGCTTGCTGGGGACTACTCGATTGCCGATATCGCCAACTGGTGCTGGGTTAGAACCTACCGCTGGTCGGGGGTTTCTCGGGAGGGCCTTGATCATCTCGATCGATGGCTAGGCCAGATGAAAGCGCGGCCAGCCTGCCGAGCCGGCATCCAAGTCCCTGTGCCCGCACCCAAGTCTATGCTGAGCGGCGCCGACGCAAAAGCCTTTACAACGAATGCGCAGTCCATTGTGCAAACTTAACCTGGAAGGACCCAACGCGCTCACACCACTGAAGGCTTCGGTCCGGTCCCCAATGGCTCCGATTTAATAGATTGATAAAAATTCCTCAAACGCAACCATCTGTCCACCATTGGTCGAAGAGGGGACAATAATCGGAGTCTTGATTCCAGCATCGAACCAAGCCTCTATGCCTTCGCGAACCGCACTTGCCGATCCCGCAAGCGTCGTGTCTGCCAGCCAACGATCGGTCAAAAAATGAGGGATACGCTCTCGATCCCCTGCAGCGATGGCCGCTTCAATGCCCATCATTTCTTCTTCATAACCGGCTTCTTTCCAGTAATTGCGATAATTTGGCAACATTGCGTAACTGGTGAGGGTTTTGCGATTGACCGCTCTCGCCGCTTCTATGTCATCGGATATACAGGTGGGAATCATATTTCCAATAAAAAAGTCTGAATTGTTTCGTGTCGTCTCTGAAAGGACTGAGAGCGACTTTCCCATATGAGATCTTGCGCCATTGGCAAACACCATCCCATCGCCAATTTCTTCGGCGAGCTGAATCATTTTTTGGCGCAATGTTGCCAGCACAATCGGCGGCATCGGACCGACCCTCGGTACCGCCTTAAGCTCCTCGACAAATGTACGCGTGTCCGAGAGCGGCTTACCGCCATTTAGGCCCCTAGACTTAAGTGCCGGCGCATGACTGACACCAATTCCGAATCGAAACCGGCCATTGGAAATCTCATGTATAAATCCAGCAGTGCTCGCAAAATCAACAATTTGCCGGAAGTAAATCGGCATGATACTGGTCCCGAGTTCAATCTCGTGAGTCACGTGAGCCAGGGACTGGCACAACGCCAAAGAATCTCCCAAGCTCGGGCCGTAGATCCCTGGATAGCCTCGCTTTTCTATTTCCTGAGCCAATTCGAGGGTTGCCTGTCGTCTTCCAGGAACAGCTGCCAAACTCAATGCCGGTTTTTGGGTCATGATCATCTCCTATTATTTATGCTTCTGTCAGCGCGATTCCGCTGCATTCATTTTTTTAGAAACAACGACGGTCTTTTAGGTCAGCGCCTCAGTGAGCGCGTCTGAAAGCACCGCAAAGCGTCGAGTCACAGCGACGGCTAGGTCATCTTCCCAAACCCTCGCTGCACTGCTTTGCACCACCTCCTAGACGGCTCGATTAACACGCCAAAACATCAGAGGCGATACACCGTACCCTTGAATATGAGTCTTGACCTCAAAATTGAGATAACCCGCCTCCTCCGATTCGATATTCGGATTGAGCAACAATCGAATCACTTCTGACAACATTTTATTTTGAACCAGCTCATCGATGTGCGCCATCAAAGACGCTGCGCTCGGTTCAGTGCGGTAAAATGTCTGATAGACATCAACATTAAAATTCAAATTATCGACCGCTGCGCAGTCAAAGGCTGTCTCAATCCAAGCCTGATCAGTTGTCATCCAGCACACCCTAGAAAATAAGCTCGACGGCTAAGACCGTCGGAGTAAGAGACATATTATAAATGCCTGGCGCCCCCTCGCGACGCAAATCATTAGGCGCCCACGCTGAGGTTGACTATAATCTCTCTAATCTCAAGGGTACAAGGTTATGGTCCGCAGAAAATCCTTTATCAACCGCCAAAAACAAAGTCTCATTGCTGTCGCAATCGTCGTTGTTGGTCTCTTAGCATTTCTAACCATCGAAACGATGACCGATGAAGGTGCCCAAGGCGATTTTATCGAGGGGATTCACTACACCGTCCTAGATCAACCGCGCCGGATTCGGGGCGACAAAATTGAAGTGATGGAGTTTTTCTCTTATGGCTGCATCCATTGCTATCGTTTCGACGACGATTTGCAGCAATGGGCAGAAGCGCGCAATACACAGGTACGCCTCGTGCGTACCCCGCTCATCGGCTCAGACCTTTGGCGGCTCTATGGTGAGCATTTTTATACCCTGCAAAACCTCAATGCGCCCCAAAGTCTTCATCAAGCTACCTTTCGAGCGTTGCACGATCTGGGTAGGAATCTAAACTCCCCGCAGGCACTTGCAGATTTCGTACAGACCAATAGCGAATTTGATCAGGATAACTATCTACTCCAGAGAGGTTCTCCGGCTGTTGCGCGGCAGGTAGGGTTATCAGACCGACTAGCAAGAACAGCAAAGATCACGTCCGTCCCGCAGCTGGTGATCCAAGGCCGCTACAAAATAAGCACAACGCAAAATGTCGGACCCCAGCGTATGCTTGAGGTCGCTGACTACCTGATCGAGCAGCTTTCAGCGGAAAGCACATCGGAGCCTGAAGGCCAATTGCGGCCGGACAAGTCTTGAACCCTAGGATCCAAATCGATAACGAAGTTTGACGACAAATGAATCCGTGAGCGGGTCTTGGTAGCTATTTGAAAAGATCGCTTGGAAGTCCTGACCATCGAGCAAACCCGCTTGATTTGACTGCCGCGTATAGACTACAAATAGGTCCGAAAGCGGCGCGATTTCCCAGCGGTAACGCGCCTGAAGACTCACCTGAGAAACCGAAAAATCAGCCAATTCCGCGTCTAAATTTTCTGCACGCATTAGTTCACCAGGATTTTCCGGGATGCGATAAGCTTGCTGAGCTTTTGCTTTGACGCCCACCCACTGCAAAACAACCTTCATTTGCTGCTTGGCACTTAAAAAATATTCTAAACTGATACCTGGCGCTAACTGATCAGCATCAAATGTCGCCATGGTTGTGCCCTGACTATGGAGCAGCCAATCCTCCCGATCGAGATAGTTCAGCATCAAGTCCAGAGCAAGTCGATCATCTGGCCGCCAGCTCGCATACACTGAATAAACTCCGCTGTTACCACCCAAACCCTCCCCCATAAAGCCCACTTTACCGCCGAAACTCAGCGGTTTAGAGCGATTAGAGGCCCACCCAACGCTGGCCATTTGAATCGGGTCAACGCGATAACTCCCATTACCAAAACTATTGAGGTCTTCATAACTTCCAGCGAGCAAATCGACTCTCAGAACAAGCTCATTCAAATTATTCAGCACGCTTCGATTAGAGAGGAACATTCCCCCTTTGGTAAATAAATGTTCACCGTTTCTCTGAACAAACCCACGAACGTCGAATTGGTTGCTCTTCGCCCAGGACAGGTTAGAACGCGTTCGCGTATGGGCGGAT
>CAJYBS010000171.1 GCA_913064795.1 uncultured Gammaproteobacteria bacterium | reverse complement strand
GTCCGATGTCACCTGCACACAAAACCCAGGTCCTTTTGATGTGTGACGAATTGGAGGGCTTGCTGTCAAGTTTGATGGAGGTTCTGCAAGTCCGGGGTTCACGGAGTCTCGGAATTCGTCAGCTGTCAGATCAATGTGCGGGTCAGTTAGATCGGATTATGGCGATCGCCGGCGATTTAGAGGTTGATGCTCAGCGCTATTTCTGGCGATCTGACGGTCAGGGAATATCTTGGTATCGCTCAGATGGGTGGTTTCAGGATCACGTTGAGGGTTCTCTGAATCAGACGGCTAGTTTTATGAATGCGCTGACATGTATCTTCGTTTCGGCATCAATGACCGTCAACGAATCCTTTGACTTCTTCTTGCAGCAGCTTCCAATCCGGGTTGAGACGATGCATCGCATCGGGAGTCCCTTCGATTTTTCACGTCAAGTTCTAGGCTATAAGCCGGCGGTGTTACCGAGTCTTCAGTCTGATGAATATATGTCCCAGTTACTATCGGCGATTGATTCGTTGCTTGACCGTAAAGCGCTCATCCTGGTGACCTCACATAAGGCCTTGGCCTCGGCTGCGCATTACCTGCGAGGGAATGGGGACCGCTTGCTGTTCATTCAGGGCGAGCAGGGTGCTGCTCCGCTTGTAGAGGCGTTTAGAGCGGCGAAATCAGGTATTCTTCTAGTCACTATGGGGTATTGGCAGGGAATGGATCTCGCTGGCGCTGATGTTGATTGTTTGGTGATGGATCGCCTGCCGTTTAAGTCTCCGTCAGATCCTTTGTTGCAAAGTATTAAGCAGGGTCTTGAAGACCGGGAATCAGACTTTTTTCTGGAGTTTTTGCTACCAGACTGTGCGCTGAGATTGCGTCAAGGATTTGGTCGACTGATTCGCAGAGGCTCGGATCGAGGTGTGTTTGTCATAGGCGATGCTCGCTATTGGGATGCGAGTTATGCGCAATATTTGCAGAACAACCTGCCGACGTTCGGCTGGACCGATACGCTTAATGACGCAATAGCATTCACAGGAAACTGATCATGATCTTGGGCATTGATACAACGGGCGCCGATCTAAAAATGGGACTCTCGCATGAGGGTCACGTGAGCGTTAAAAGCTGGTCGGATGGCCCCCGTCATTCAC
This sequence comes from uncultured Gammaproteobacteria bacterium, assembly GCA_913064795.1. Taxonomy (GTDB): domain Bacteria; phylum Pseudomonadota; class Gammaproteobacteria; order Pseudomonadales; family Azotimanducaceae; genus UBA9926. The sequence goes on along the minus strand of CAJYBS010000171.1, from coordinate 4,203 downwards.
GAACGCTACTCCCTCAGATGCTCGATTTTTTGAATGAAGAAAATGCGGTCTTAGAGCAATTATCGGCGCTGGCTTTTAGCCAAGGTCCCGGTTCGTTTACGGGATTAAGGGTCGCTGTCGGTGTAATACAAGGGTTGGCCTACGGGCTCGATCTGCCGGTGATTGAAGTGCCCACAATGGCTGTCATCGCGCTAAGAGCGGGGCGAGCGCTTCAGGCCGATGACGTTTTGGTGACGGTTCATGCCAGAGAAACTGAGGTCTACGGGGGGTTTTATTGCCATTGCCGTAGCGGAACGCCTGAGCTCGTAGAGGGGCCTCGCGTTTACACCCGAGCAACTTTGCAAAGCAGCATTGACAAGCCTTGGACGCTCGCAGGTGATGGTGCATTCATCTTCGACGATGATCCGCACCCGCTGCTGAGTAGAACAGACATTCTCAATGCTGGCGCAGAGGATCTCATGCTTCTTGCAGTTGAGCGGTTTGAAAAAGGATTGACGGTCTCTCCCTTATCAGCGGCGCCTTTATACGTTCGAGAAACTGTTGCTGCAAAGTCGAGATCTTAAATGCGGTTTGTGCTGAATAATGAGGGACGGGAATGGGCTTTAATCGACCTGTATGGGGAAAAGCCTGCGCTGATAGTCGATTTTTCTCGCCCAGCTTTAGCATCAAGACGCCGTAAAGGCTCTATTCGAGCAGAGTTGCTAATCAAAGCGATCAATCAAGGGCCGGGTGCGAGGGTGCTAGATATGACCGCGGGTCTTGGCACAGATGCCTTTATTTTGGCAGCCTATGGCCATCGCGTCGTTATGCTGGAGCAATCTAAAACAATTTATTTGCTGACCCAGAATGGGCTTGACCGTGCGGCTGAAGACCCTGGGTTAAACCCAGTGGTGGGGGCCGTGGGCCTTCAGCATTGGGAAGGTACGACCCCTTTGGTGGCAGCAAAGGGGTTTGATGCTGCTGTTGTCGATCCAATGTTCGAGGCGAAGAAAAAAAATGCGTTGTCAAAGGGCGAGATGCAAATGCTGCAGTCCTTCATTGGGAAAGGTTCTGAGCTAACGCCATTTTTAAACGCCGCGAATGTTTTGGGGATCAAGCGATCGATTGTTAAGCGTCCGAGATCGGATCGATTGGCGCACCGTGATCCAGGTCCGGTCTACCAGCTTGAGGGGCGGCGGAGCCGCCTCGATGTTTTTCTAAACAGCGCTTAGAGTTGCCGTCTGAATCCTCGCATACGCTTGCGCTGATAAGACATCGGAAAATACACTGGCTGCCGCGCAGAGGGCTTGTTTTTCTGAAGGCTGGGCCTGAAGAATCTTCAATTGTGCGATGAGGTTGTCAGAGACAGGCGCCAGTAACTGAGCCTCTGTCGCAAGCAGCGGTGGCGTGCTCAAAATTGCACTCAACCCCCCTCCAGAAAGATCAACGTACTCGATGCTGGCCGAGGTGATTGTTGAATTGGCTTGGGATAAACACAGGGCAATGGCGTGGCGATAGATCAACGGGAGCGCCGATCTAGCAATGATCTTTAAAGCGGTCTGATCGATAATCATTGGCGCTCTATCGGGTTCCTGGTCGATTAAGCCAAAGTCTGAAAAAGCACTCAGGATTAACTGAACCTCGGTGACTGACGTTCTGAAATCGGTCCTGAGATCGGCGCAGATCAGAGGGGCAATGGTTTCAATATTGGCTGCAATTTCAGTAGGTGATGTCTCGGGTTTTTGAAGCAAAAAATTGGCGACCAGTGCAGGACCCATCGTTAAATGAAGAATACTATTTCGATAGTACGCCAGGCGCGCCGCTTGATCGGGATCATCAAAAACAACTCGGCCCTCGAGCGCCGCATCTGTCGTGCTGGTGGTCGCAATCACATGCTCGAGCAGGTCAGCATCGGTGCGCTGAAAACCAGCTGAGAAATGATCGGCCCTTAAAATTTGCTCTAAGAGTCTTATCAGGATGAGGACCCTGGGCTTGTCGATTTCGCAGGTTTCTGCGCCTAATACGACGGTCGCAAACAACTGTGTTGGATTGACAGCAATCGACCCATTGATGCGATGAGCAAGGTGCGACCCAAGATTGTCGACCAGTTGATGCTGGGTATTCTTCGTGTTCAAAGGAAGGCTTAGGGCCTCCTCTGAGCCTAGAAAACCCTTCAGCGAAATCGGATGTCCGAAGTTGACCGCGACTTGACCAAATTTAAGTTTTAGTCGGCGCAGGACACGAAGGATATCTAGAAGGGATTCAGTCTGCTTAGGTTGTCCGCTGAGCTCCTCAAGATAGCTATCAACCTCTAGAAGGCGTTCATAAGAGAAATAGACCGGGATGAAGTGAATATCCCGTTCTGGATCTTTGTAGAAGGCGTTGATCGTCATATTGATCATGCCGGGTCTAGGGCTGAGCATGATGCCGGTTCTGCTGCGACCGCCTTCAATGAAGTATTCAATGGGGAAACCCTTGGACAGCAACAAGCGAACGTATTCATCAAAGACCGCTTTGTAAACCGGTTCGTCGCGAAAGCTTCGTCGCATAAAAAACGCGCCTGCCCGTCGAAGCAATGAGCCAACAAGGAATAGATTGAGATTAATTCCAGCGGCGATATGGGGTAGGGCAAGGCCGTTATGGTAGAGCACATAAGACAATAAGAGATAGTCGATGTGGCTGCGATGACAGGGCACGTAGACCATGTCTGACTTTCCTGCCACTGTTCGAACCCGGTCTAAATGAGAGGTTTCAATTCCGTCGTAGAGTTTGTTCCAGAGCCAGGTCAAGACCAGATGAAAAAAGCGTATCACACGATAAGAAAGGTCAGAGGCGATCTCTGCACTGAACTTATAGGCCTGAGCCGCGACTTGGTATCGCGGTTGGCCACTGATCTCAGCCTCTGCGTCGATGGCCTGTTGAACGCTGGGTGCCTGGAGTAGCTCGTCGAGCAATGTCCTGCGATGGGAGAGATCTGGGCCAATAATAGATTGGCGTTCATCTTTAAAATGACGGCGTAGCAATCGATGGATGCGCTTAACTTGAAGGCTAAGATCTTTAGGCGTTCGTTCTGGGCGTTGCAGAGGCATTGGCGCGCCAAATTTGACCAAAATGTGGCTGCTCATAAATAGAATCGACAGCAGTTTTCTGAGACGCGAGGTCGGAGCCCATTGATCAGATAAGAGCACCCGCCAGAGCGATAGCGCTCGGTCAGGCTGGTGGCCCCAATAAAAGGAAACCGGGATTAACGTTGCTTGATTGACGCCCGTTAGCTGACTGAGTGTTAAATGGCGCGATCCTGCCGTTTGATGACGGCTTGAACTCCGACCCAAAAGTCCTTCACGGTATCGAAGAAAGAGATAGTTGCTGTCTGGGTCTTCTTCCCCGTCTTCATGGTTCAAAGGTGCCGGCAAATGGCCGGCTTGACAGCCGATCTCCAGAAGGCGGAGGTCGGATGACGACTGGCAATCTAAGACATAAAAGATGCGCTCCTCGCCGGTGAGAGCAAGTGCTTTCGGATTATTGTTAATGAACGTGGGCCGAAGCCAAAGCCGGAAGAATCCGAGGATGCGACGCTCGATAAAAGCAGTGATTGCTTTTTTCGGTGCGTTAGAGCTTTCCATCGATCAAGTCAGAGAGTCGGTCCGACGAATAGTTGCCGGTACCCTCTATTTCAAACTCGAAAACGCGGTTGAATTTGCGCTCGATGGCCTGAGAAATATCTGAGCTCGATTTCAAGACCGTCGGGCGAAGAAAGACCAGAAGGTTTTGCTTTTCTAAGCTGAGTGTCCGACTGCGAAAGAGCATGCCAAGTCCAGGGATACTGCCCAGTATCGGCACTCTTGATTCGCCTTGAGTCTCTTTATCTCGAATTAACCCACCTAAAATAATCACTTCTTCGTCTTCTACTAATATCGTCGTATCGATGGTTCGTTTATTGGTGATTAGGTCAGCCGCTGCTTCAGAACCAATCACCGTCAAACTTGAGGCGTCTACCTCGGAGACCTCTTGATGAATCAAAAGACGAACCAAGTTGTTGCTATTGATATGAGGTGTGACTTCAAGGGTTAATCCAACATCCTCACGTTGAATTGTTGTAAACGGGTTGGTGGTGCCTTGGCTTCCGGTAACTGTGGAGCCCGTTCTGAAGGGTACGTTCTGCCCAACCACGATCTTGGCTTCTTCGTTGTCCATCGTGGTAATGCTAGGCGTTGACAGCAGATT
>CAJYBS010000170.1 GCA_913064795.1 uncultured Gammaproteobacteria bacterium | reverse complement strand
CATGGGGGTGGAAATGGCAGCACCCCGGGGATTATTGCGGGCGAGCATTGCGGCTAATTTCTTGGGTCGCCTTAAAACATGCCGGCCATAGTAGGTTCTGAGCGCGGTCTGATAAACCCCTGAATCGGTGGCACCGACCGCCTCACAATGATGGATGACCCTCTGAGTCTCGGTCGGCAGTTTTCGGATCAGTCTCTTGGCATCTTTCTGCCAATCCTCCGCGCAGAGCATGGGAGATTGCAATACAAGGGATCGAATCCCTTTGCCTTCACGTTTTATAAAGGACTCAACGGCAAGGGTCGTTCCCCAGGAACCGCCCATTAGGTGGAAGTGCTCAAGCTGCCAGGCGTCGATCAGGTAGTTCAGCTCATTGACAAAGGTCGAAATGCGCCAACGCCGCTTAGGAAGATCGCTACTCTTCCCAGAGCCGAGCTGAGTATAAGCATAGACCTTGCGATCATCCGCCAGGGAAAAGAGCGCGCTTGATGGGTTGTGCGTGCCCCCAGGACCGCCATGAAGCCATATAATCGGTGTTCGCTTCGATGCTTTTCCTTTGACCGTGTAGTGGGTTTTGCCAAGCGGGTGCTCAAGGTACGGCACGTTAAGCAGCGGACCTTGGTAGCAAATGCGCGACCAAATTTGCCCAATAGCTTGCACCGATGGGAAGCACTTCGTCGTTAAAGTCATAACCCGGGTTGTGGATCATACAGGATCCCTCGCCGTCACCATTGCCGATCCAAATGTAACAGCCCGGTTTTTCTTGGAGCATATAGGCGAAATCTTCCGAACCCATGGAGGGCGTGGGATTTCGGTTGAGCCCAGGCTCCCCAGCCGTGATTACGGCCGCTTCAGCGGCTAATTCCGTTTCGGCGTGACTGTTGATCGTGGGGGGGTAGCGACGCTCGTAGTGGTATTCAATCTCTCCACCAAAACTTGCTGCGATACCCCGGGCTATACGCTCGATCCCACGCTCAAAATGATCTTGGACCCGGGGAGAAAAGCAGCGTGTACAGCCTGATATCTTAATTTGATCAGGAATCACGTTGTAAGCGTCGCCGCCGTGAAACTGGGTGACGCTGAGCACGGCGGGATCCTGAGGATTAAGTTCGCGCGCGACCAGCGTTTGCAGGGACTCCACAATTTTGCTGCCGATCAGTATCGGGTCGACGGTTTGTTGTGGGATGGCGGCATGGCCACCACGGCCAGTGACGGTGATTTCAAAAATGTCAAAAGCGGCCATCATAGGGCCGGGTCGAACTGCAAAGTGCCCGACAGGTATTCCCGGGATATTGTGCATGCCGTAGATCGATTCCACCGGAAACTGATCAAACAGCCCAGCTTCAACCATTGTTTTTGCACCACCTTCATTCTCCTCGGCGGGCTGGAAAATAAAGTGCACCGTACCGCTGAAAGTATCAGCTTTGGCGAGATAAGCCGCCGCGCCAAGGAGCATGCAGGTGTGTCCATCATGGCCACAGGCGTGCATGATGCCCGGATTTTTCGAGACGTGTTCAAACTGGTTGGCCTCTACAATAGGCAGCGCGTCCAGGTCTGCCCGAAGACCAATTGCCCGGTTGCCCCCGCCCCGACTTAAAGTACCGATAACGCCGGTGCCCGCCATACCCTCATGCACTTCAAGTCCGAAGGATCTCAATTTTTCGGCGACAAAAGCCGCTGTATCGTGCTCCTCAAAAGCGAGTTCAGGATGCGCATGAATGTGGCGCCGCCAGGTTTTGAGTTCTTCGGATTGTTCAACGATTTCGGGAATAACATTCACAGGGCAGGTCTCCTCATGGGGCCCATGGTAGCAGAGTGGGGTCATCGTGTAATGCGTCAAACCCGGCCTGCTGTTGGGGTGATAAGTGCGGTTTGATCAGGCCATAGATTTGATCGAGATAGGGTTCAGAGGCGCTCAGGGCAAGGCTTGAAGCGTAGAGCCGCAGAAAGTAGTCAAGATTAGAGCCGCTGGGTCCTGATGCTCGCAAAACCCGCTCGACGACATCAAGGATTGAGGGCATTCCAAGATCCCAGGGATTGCCGACTGGGGCAATATACGTCAGGGCGGTGAAGGCACTTTGGTTTTCGCCTGTAAGGGTGACGGTCTGTTGTTCATAGCCATTTTTCTCACGATGATCTAGCCCAACGAGTACCTGCTCCATGACTGAGTCCGCTAGTCGGTAAGCAATGCCGACGGTAGCTACTCCCGAGTCCGGTCTTAGGGTTGCCACTGCGCCGGGAAATGCAGTCGAACCCCGGTGATCGGTAGATCCTTGACACAGGCGTCGTTGGAAGCCCCTGAGCTGAGCCGGAATCGCCTGGCTGAACTGAAAATCAGGGCGCCAAAGAATCGATCCGTAGCCGAATATCCAAATTGGAGGTGTCATGGATCGAGCATATCGGCTTCGGTTTGGGGACGCTAGGACCAAAGCTCTGGGTTAAGGTCACCGAAGACGTTAGACTTCACCGTGACTTTGAAAACGGCGAAATGGTGATGACAATGCGGTACGGTCTGCTGGGTGCGGGAATGATGGGGCGAGAGCATCTTAGAAACCTAGCACTGTTTGATGACATCGAAGTGGTTGGGATTTGTGAGCCGGATCTACGCATGCAGGAAAAAACTCTGGCGCAGGAGCCAAATGCGCAATTCGTACAAGATCTGCCAGCACTGCTCAGTTTAGGTCTCGATGCACTGGTGATCGCGACTCCAAATTATCAGCATATTGACCAACTCATGGTGGTGATTGAGCAATGCGATATCCCCATCCTGGTGGAAAAGCCGGTTGTGACGCGGCTCGAAGACATTGCTCGAATCAGAGCGGGGGTTGCGGCTCAATCTAAACAGGTTTGGGTGGGTATGGAATACCGGTTTATGCCGGCGTTGACTTTGTTTGCGAATGAGATTGGCCAGGTGGGCCCGCCCACTATGCTGAATATTCGAGAGCATCGTTATCCTTTTCTGAAAAAGGTGAATGACTGGAATCGGTTTAATCGCTTTTCAGGGGGGACTTTCGTCGAGAAATGCTGTCATTTTTTTGATCTGATGCGGTTGTTTCTCAATGCTGACCCGGTCCGGGTTTTTGCCTCGGGCGGTCAAGATGTGAACCACCTGGATGAACGCTACGACGGCGAGCAACCGGACATCCTGGATAACGGTTTTGTGGTTGTTGAATTTGAAAACGGATGTCGCGCAATGCTTGATCTTTGTATGTTCACGGAAGGTGTAAAGTTTGAGCAAGAGATTAGTTTGGTTGGCGATAAAGGACGGCTGGATTGCCAAATTCCGGGCCCTCTGGCGATGAAAAACGCACCGGAATCGAGAGCCCAGGTGACTTTTTCACCTCGTCGCTCCTACGGGCCAGAAATCCGCTCAATTGAGGTAGGCGAAGACCTGTTGCGGGCTGGCTCACACCAAGGCGCGACCTACTACCAGCACAAGGCATTTCTAGCGAGGCTCCAAAGTCAGTCTGCGCCAGCGGTTTCGCTCGATGACGGCCTCAAAGCGGTTTTGGTTGGACTGGCCGCCCAGGCTTCGATTTCAAGCCATCAGGCGATTGAGATTGACTGTCAGCAATTCAATTTGAGGCCAGTCGGATGAAAGGTACTGTGGAACTGACCCATCCAGCGCAACATCATTCTCAGTCTGGGCCACTCCCTAAAATCCTCGCTCCGGGTCATGACGCCGATCGAGGGGGGCTTCTAGCCCTAATTAGCGGCCATCATGATGCTTTAAAAAGCGAATTACAGCAGGCCGGTGGTCTTTTGTTTCGGGGCTGGGGGCTCAAGGGTGCTCATGATTTTGAGGCCGCACTGGATGCGGCGCAATTTAAGGAAATGCCTTATGTCGGCGGAGCAGCACCCCGAAGTGCGGTCACCGGCGGGCGGATTATGACCGCGAATGAAAGTCCGGCACATGAGAAGATACCCTTGCATCATGAAATGGCCCAGACCCCCAATCCGCCTGATTACATCTTTTTCTATTGCAATCACGCGCCGGGAGCAGGTGGCGCCACCACACTGCTTGACTCGAGACTGGCTTTTGAAACCCTGCTTCGCATCGATCCGAAGTTGGTTGAGCGATTGGATAAGGAGGGCGTCCGTTATACGCGAGTGATGCCCTATGAGACAGATGCAGGATCGCCCATTGGTCGCAGTTGGCGAGAGACTTTTAATGTAAATAGCCGCAGCGAGGCAGAGATTGCGATGCGCAACGCGAAGATGTCATGGGAATGGTTGGAGGGTCAAAATTTAAAGACTCAGTCATCGTCGACCGCAGCGATCGGTTGGGACCGACAGCGGCAGCGGCGAACATTTTTTAACTCGGTCATTGCCGCCTTTACAGGATGGTATGACAGTCGCAACGACGGTGCCAAAGCAGTCCATTTTGGCGGTGGCGATCCATTGTCACAGACCTCGATTGACACATTTTTAGAGGCAACCCAGAATCTTCAGGTCAATATGCCCTGGGAGGCTGGAGATATGTTGTGGCTCGATAATCGCCTAATACTCCATGCTCGACAGCCCTATGAGGGCGATCGTGAGGTGTTCGCGGCGATCGCGCAGGACTAGTGGCGATATAAGGCTGGTGGCTGCCAGGCGCCGTTGAAACTCTGGGTGTTTGCCCAAAGCGACTCTGACACAACAAGGGAAGCGATGGGTCTGATGGCGTTGTCGATGAATTCGAAGGTTGTCAACGTTTGATCTTGGACATTGAGCGTCGAGAAGCCCGGCCATCGCTCTCCCGTCAGTGTTCCGGCGTTAATCAAGGTCAGGCTATGAAAAGGCAACAGGGTTTTGAAGTGAAGATGGCCATTAATGAGCCATTGCACTGAGCCATCCTCGATGATCTGGTCTAGGATCTCGCTGCGTTCCGGTGGCATCCGATCGGTGCCAGGCCACACTTTCCCCATATCATTGTGACCAATGCCGTGACATAACATAACGGTTTGATCGTGACAGTCGAGGGTCAGCGATTTCGGTAGCGACGCTAAGAAGTTTCGGGTTTTCGGCTCAAGATCCTCGAGCCGGTGTGCGTGGGGAATGCCCCTTGCCTTATTTGAGAGCAGCCAGCGCTCGTGATTGCCTGCGACGGTATGGACGGCGTGCTTGATGAGCAGTTCGACGCAACGATCGGGGTTACCCGGGCCATCGACTATATCGCCAGTGCACAAGATCGTGTCGATGCTGTGATCGCTGAAGAAATTTAGCGCAGCCTCGAGCCTTCCGTGCTCACTGTGTACGTCTCCGATGAGACCGAGGGTTGGGTTTGGTGTATTCAAGCGGGGATCTTTTAAATGAGACTATTGCATTTACGTCAATCATAGACCAATGGGCCACTC
>CAJYBS010000169.1 GCA_913064795.1 uncultured Gammaproteobacteria bacterium | reverse complement strand
CCAAGCAGGCGATACTTTATGGGAGATCGCACTTGCAGAGCGCCCGAGCCGTGCGATTTCTGTTCAAGAGATGATGCTCGCGATTCAGCGTTTGAATCCCGAAGCCTTTATTGATGCGAATATTAATCGCTTAAAAGCAGGCTATGTGCTTCAGATGCCCTCGAGTGAAGAATTTTCAAGGCTCAATACATTCGAGGCGATTGCAGAGGTTGCTGAGCAAAACCGAGCGCTGAATCAGGACCCTACCGGCAAAAAAAAAACAGTCGAACCTGACCTTGGCTTAGAACAATCGGTCGAGCCTGATTCAGAGGGCCAGTTGGTCATTCTCGCTGAGGAAGCCTCGGTGTCTGTCGAAGTCTTAGAGCCGGATACTTCCGCGGCAGCGGCGGAGACGGCGCTTATGAGGGCTGAAGCGAAAGTGGCCGAGGCCGCCCAAGAAAGCGTGGCGCTCCAGAGTCGACTGTCCGCATTTGAGGCCCAGCTTGCTGATCTTGCGGGTGCGGTTTCGATTAAGGATGCGCAGATCGCTCGCCTTCAGAAACAGCTTGCTGATCTTGAGCGCCCAATCCCGACGCCAGATAATCCATTTTTAGCGACCACAACAATCGGGCTGCTGGTTATTGTGGTTCTCCTCGTTGTAGGACTTTTGCTCGTATCGGCCCGTCTACGAAGACTCTCGCGTAATCTGCAGTTGACGCCCAGCGGCGGTGAGGGCCCGGGGCTTGAAGCGGGTTCAGTTGCCGCGCAAGAAAAAACTAGAATGCCACCGGCATCGGCAGAGGCCGTCCCTGAAGAGTCTCAGGCGGATCCGGCCGGAGCTCATTTAGAACAGGACCCAGTAGTGACGGCGGCTGAATCCACCGGGTCTGGAGTTTCAGAGGGCAATGGTTTTGACTCGACGCTTGAAAATGCCGACGACGAGATGATTGACATCGATTTGGATGATCTTGAGGCACTGGATGACCTAGAGGCGCTCGACCTCGATGAGATTGAAGACGAGGCAGTCAAAGGCCAGGCGCAGGTGCTCGCTGAGCCTGCCGACGAGCTGCCCCGAGGGGAGGGTGAAGACGACCCGGCAGCCGATGAAGACCCGGCAAGTATGCTCGACCTTGCGCGAGCCTATGTTGAAATGGAGCATCATCAAGAGGCCAGAAAGCTCTTGGCTCGAGTCATTGAGATCGGTCTGCCCCACGAAGTGGCCGATGCACAGCAGATGTTGGCCAGTTTGACAGAGTGAGTTAATACTTGTGACCGAACAGCGAATCGCGCTTGGGATCAGTTATCAAGGTACGTCCTACCACGGTTTTCAGAGCCAACCCACCGTTCCAACGGTCCAACAGGCATTGGAGGAAGCGATTTCTTCTGTTGCCAATCACACCATTCGAGTTGCCCCCGCTGGCAGGACGGATCGAGGTGTCCATGCCACAGGGCAGGTCATTCACTTCGATACACACAGCGAGCGGCAGGAGAAGGCGTGGGTGTCTGGTGTGAACGCATTGTTGCCTGATGACATCAGTGTGTCTTGGATGCGCAGTGTGCCCGGTGATTTTGATGCGCGTCGTTCAGCGACTTCTCGGCGCTATCAATATTGGATATTGAATCAGGCTTTGCGCCAAGCTTTGGGGCATGCTTTCGTGGCGCGAGAGCACCGGCCACTCGATGCGCAAGCCATGCATGACAGTGCGCAAGCGCTCCTAGGAGAACAGGATTTTAGCGCATTTCGTGCAGCGCACTGTCAGTCCCTGACGCCATGGCGTTGTGTTCAGGATGTTCAAGTTGTTAGGCGAGAAAAAATGGTGGTCCTAGACATAACGGCCAATGCATTTTTGCACCATATGGTCAGAAATATTGCTGGTGCTTTGATCGAAGTCGGAATAGGTGCACGAGATATCGGCTGGATTGCACGTTTGCTGGCCGCGCGGGATCGACAGTTGGCTGGAAAGATGGCTTCTGGGTCGGGGCTTTACTTAAAGGCGGTCAACTATCCAGAACGCTTTAGGTTGCCAGCGGTAGAGCCTCAGACTGAGGCGGACTGGCCTTTTAGCTAGGCGGTTATGGTAATATGCAGCCCCTTGTGGAGGCGATAATCATGGTTCAGGTGCACCGCACTCGGGTCAAAATTTGTGGAATTAGAAGTTTAGCCGAAGCGCTCGCAGCTGTTGACTGCGGTGCGGAGGCCATAGGCTTTAATTTTTTTGACCAGAGTGTTCGTTTCCTTAGGGCCGAAGATGCAGCCGCCATTGCTTTTGGGCTACCGCCTTTTGTCAGTCGTGTCGGTCTCTTTGTCAATGCGAGTCCTGGCTTTGTGCGTTCCGTGTTGAGTATTTGCCCACTTGAACTGCTGCAGTTTCACGGCGATGAGGATGAGAACTATTGCCGCCAATTTGACGTACCATACATCAAGGCAATTCGGCATAAAAATGCAGAGTTGACGGCTCGGACGGCGAAAGGGTTTGGGTCCGCCGCCGCCATATTGCTGGATGCCTACGTTCCATCGCAATACGGGGGAACGGGCGAGCGGTTCGATTGGTCAACGATTCCCGCAATAGACAAGCCACTGATGGTCGCCGGAGGACTGCGCGCTGATAATGTTGAAGCATTGATTGAGGCGGTCGGACCCTATGCGGTAGATGTGTGTGGCGGTGTAGAGTCATCCCCAGGCGTTAAGAGTCTAGAGAAAATGGGCGCTTTTGTTGGCGCCGTAGGGGCCGCGGATTGGTCAAGAAAGGCCGTGGAAAGACTAGCCCTGAATAAGGTGGAAGGGTTGGTCGAAGAAAACTAGCCGCTCGGGTCGTTAGGAAGGTTGACCTCGTCGGATGCGGGCCTATCTCTCGGAGTGGGGATTCGAAAACGACGACGGGGTTGGCAGCCTTTACACAGAGATGGAGTCATGGGCTCAACAACAAGAGAAATTTATGGTCAGCAAATTAATTGGAACCAATGAGACCCTAGGCGCGTTTCCGGACCAGTCTGGACACTTCGGCACCTATGGGGGCCGTTTCGTCTCCGAGACGTTGATGGCGGCGCTGGATGAGTTGTCTGCAGCGTACGACCTATTACAGATGGATCCAGCCTTTTTAGCGGAACTGGCATCGGATCTGGAGCACTACGTGGGTCGCGCCTCGCCGTTATATCTGGCGGAGCGTCTGACGGCTGAATCGGGCGGTGCACAGATTTGGCTCAAACGTGAGGATCTGAATCACACCGGGGCGCACAAAATTAACAATTGTATCGGCCAGGCCTTACTGGCGCGCCACATGGGTAAGCCAAGGATTATCGCAGAGACGGGCGCGGGTCAGCATGGTGTCGCCTCGGCAACGGTTGCTGCGCGTTGCGGGCGTGACCGTACGGTCTATATGCGCGGTGAGGACATCGAGCGGCAAAGCGTAGCTGTTCATCGGGGGAAACTGCTGGGCGCGGAAGTGGTGCCGGTGAATTCCGGCTCAAGAACGTTAAAAGATGCACTGAATGAAGCGATGCGCGACTGGGTGACCAATGTTGATGACACGCATTACATCATTGGGACAGTCGCGGGTCCCCATCCTTACCCGATGATCGTTAGAGACCTCCAATCGGTGATCGGTCGTGAAGCCCGAGCACAGTTTGCTGAACGGCAGGGTGGTTTGCCTGATGTTGTGACCGCGTGTGTGGGAGGTGGCTCGAACGCGATGGGCATTTTTCATCCATTTTTAGAAGATGCATCTGTGCGTCTGATCGGTGTCGAAGCTGCGGGCGATGGGCTGCAAACCGGGCGGCACGCGGCTCCCCTGAATGATGGCATTGTCGGGGTTCTTCATGGCAACCGAACCTATTTGATGCAAGATAACGCCGGGCGTATCGCCGAGACACACTCTGTTTCGGCAGGGCTCGACTATCCGGGCGTAGGACCGGAACACGCATGGCTAAAAGATATTGCCCGGGCGGAGTACGTTGCGGTGACAGACGCTGAAGCGCTGGAGGCTTTCAGGCAATTGAATCTCCTAGAGGGTATATTGCCAGCCCTAGAAAGCAGCCATGCCTTGGCCTATGCGTCATCTCTGGCCCGTGAAATGCGCACAGATCAGCATATTATTGTGAATCTTTCTGGGCGTGGGGATAAGGATATTCCAACGATGGCAAAGATCGACGGAATTTCTATCTCCTGAGGAGCAGAGTGTGAGTAGACTGGCAACGCGCTTTACCAAGCTCAATGGCGATCATCGCAAGGCCCTTGTGGCCTACATTGTCGCGGGGGATCCAATGCCTGGGACGACGGTGGATTTAATGCATGGGATCGTCGAAGCCGGGGTGGACGTGATCGAACTGGGCGTCCCATTTACAGATCCGGAAGCAGAGGGGCCTGTGATTCAAGCTGCCCACGAGCGGGCATTACGGCATTCAATCAGCTTAGGTGACACGCTCGAAATGGTCCGCGAGTTCAGGGAACGAGATGCAACAACGCCAGTGGTATTGATGGGCTATTTGAATCCTGTAGAGCGAATGGGCTATCAATCCTTCGCAGAAGCCGCGGGCAACGTCGGGGTAGATGGTTTAATCACCGTGAATCTTCCCCCTGAAGAAGCAGGTGCGTTGACCGTGACCCTCGACGATCATGGTGTTGATCCGATCTATCTGTTGGCACCAACAACCACCGAGCTTCGGGCGGCGAAAATCTGTGCTGCGAGTCGAGGATTTGTTTATTACGTCTCTCTTAAGGGGACCACGGGTGCCGGTGGGCTCGATGTCGATGAAGTCCGGTCGAGAGTAGAGCTACTGAAAGCGCACACGGAGCTCCCGTTGATGGTCGGTTTTGGAATTAAAGACGGCGCCACGGCTGCCCCCATTGCCGCCGTTGCTGATGGCGTTGTCGTGGGTTCCGCCATCGTCGAATTAATGCGCATTCACGAACAAGATCCGGTGGCGCTGAAATCGGCTGTGATGGATTGCCTTGCTGAAATTCGTCTGGCTTTGAATGCGTCAGTCGCTTGATGACTGGCTGACCTATGTCAGCGCTCTGCACCCAATTGCTTGGGATCTTACCCTCGATCGAGTAAAAACGGTCGCGACAAGGCTAGATGTACTCCGTCCAGCGCCAACGGTAATTCTTGTTGCCGGCACTAATGGCAAGGGGTCTTGCTGCGAGGCTATCTCCTGGCTCGCGGTGGATTCCGGACGACGGGTTGGTTTGAGTACCAGTCCACATCTTCAGCAATTCAATGAGCGCATTCGAATCGATGGCGAGCGGGTCAGTGACCAAGCCATTGTGGCGGCGCTTGAAAGTATAGATCGGGCGCGGTAGGAGATATCCCTCAGTTATTTCGAATTTTCGTGTCTCGCCGCGCTTCTTATTTTCAAAGG
>CAJYBS010000168.1 GCA_913064795.1 uncultured Gammaproteobacteria bacterium | reverse complement strand
GCTAAATTATTGAGAAACTTCGCCTTCAAAAACAAAATTATGAATAATTTCATTATTAGGACAGCTATGTCAAAGGACAGACACCAGTGGACAGTCGTAACTTTCACCTTCTCAAAGCAGCCGAAAGAACCTTTAACGCTTTCCGCCGACCGGGGTGGCGCCTGCCATTGATTGGCGGAATACTCGCCCTCGCGTTCTTCAATCATGCCTTTTCTCAAACACCCATTACCGTCGAGGGTATTAATTTCAATATGTCGAAATCGCTGCGGATTTCCACACTCCAGAGACGTGGGTACGACTGTTCGCTCAAACAAAGTAAGCCCTACAGAGGTTACTGGCAGTGCGCTAATGGCAAAAAAACCATCCTAATGGGCCAATCAGAGGCCTACTTTAGCTGTCACGTGCTTGGAAACTGCGCCTTAAAAATCGCAGAAATCGCACAAACGCTTCGGCAGACCTACCAGATCGATGCAATGCTTTCTTCGGTGTTTTATCGAGATGTTGGGCGATTCAACTGGTATTGCGGGAAAGATAAAACCCAGGGTGATCAGATCTGCGTTCAGAAGCTGGTTAGAGTCGATCATCAAATGATCCAAATGATGCTTGGAGACAGTAACGAGGAAAACCTTGATCCGATCACTCGTTTTTTGCTCTCCTTCCGGCGGCCCTATGTTCACCTCAAGCGGCTCAATAAACCGGAGAATTCCACCGGTCACCGCGAGGACATCATCTCCGCGGGTTAGTCCGCGAGCAAGCACCCGACACCCCGCATTAAGATGTTGTCACGGAGCGCTTTGAAGCTTTAGGCCTTGAAGGCATGACCAAACACGCCACCCAGGGCTTGGTCACGTGATCGATATCAAAAGCCAACATTAAGAAGCTGGCGGTACACAACAGGCAGTCCGCTTTCAGAATCAGTCCGTTTTCAGAAAAAGGTGAAATGCATTGAACCGCCGAAGGAGGCAAAAACGGTCCACCCAATTCGGCGATCCGTCATTTCTTGAGTACAGTGGTTTAATCGGACCCTTAGATGAGGGGGTTGCTCAGACTCATCAACACTTCAATCAGCTGTCTCAACTTCAATCCACTTTTTATCGGATCATCTAATCGAATCCCATGAATCAGGAGGACGGCGAGCGCTGGAACACCGCGATCTCGACGGCCATCAAATAGTCATTTCCCTTATCCTATCTCAGCCGCAGCGGTGGTAAGGTTTCAGCAAGGCCTCTGGCCGATGTCACCAGAAAATTTGCAGAAGCAATAGGACCATTACATGACGACTTTAAATCAAGGGCTCCTCAGCGACGGCGAAGTCACCGAACGAATCTTCGCGCACATCGATCACCGGACTTCAGACAAGGGCGATGAGGTCTGGCACGAGCCCGTTCACCATTATCACTCCTCCGCTAGGTTTGCTGACGAAGTCAGGCTGCTCAAGCACTTGCCGGTTCCTTTTTGTCCGTCTGCAGCGATCCCGAACGTCGGCGACTACGTTGCACGCAGTGCCGCAGGCACGCCTTTGGTGGTTGTTCGCAGTGAAGACGGTACAGTAAAGGCTTTTAGAAACGCCTGTCGCCATCGCGGCATGCAGGTTGCTCAGGGCACCGGCTGCGCAAAATACTTTGTTTGCTCCTACCATGGATGGGCCTATCGACTCGATGGCAGCCTTCAACATATCCCTCACCGCCAAGGATTTCCTGGTGTCGATGACGCGCACCATGGCCTTGAACCGGTGGACGCCATTGAAAACCATGGTTTGATTTTTGTGACCCAAGATGCGCCCATCGGTCGAGGCGCTCTGGAGGGCCTTGATGAGATCACAGACCTTCTGACGCCTGACCAAAGCATCTTCAGCTCCAATGAGACCACCTCGAACGTCAACTGGAAACTCAATATGGAGGCCAACCTAGAGGGGCTCCACATCAAAACAACCCACCCCGAGTCATTCTTTCCCTATGGTTATGACAACCTCACAATCCTTGAATCCTTTGGCAACAACAGTCGCGTTACATTCCCGTTTAGACGAATAGAGAAACTCCGCGGAACGCCGGTCGAGGCCAGAAACGTCGCCGGCCAGCTCACCTACGTCTACCACTTGTTTCCGAATGTAGCGATCGCTGTGCTTTCGAACCACACCAGCGTCACTATCTCCGAACCACTGACAACCACCAGTACACGCTTTATTACTTATCGAATGACCAACTCAGGGGAGGAAACTAGCGAGGCCAACCTCACACGCGCAAAACGGGATGCTGGGTTTCTTGCCGACACAGGCAGCCAGGAGGATGCCGCTGCGGTTCGAGCAATCCAGGAAGGTTTAACCAGCGGCGCTAACAAACACTTCACTTTCGGTCATTACGAAAAATCAATTGTCCATTTCCATCAGACCTTAACCCGGACGCTTGAAAGGCTCCCCACGGACTAAATCGTCGGTCAATTCCTCAATGTAAAGGGGCCCGCCCCAGGGTTGGACTAAAATTTCAATTGCCCTCAACTAAAATCCAGCGAGGCCTACTGCTTTTTGAATTGCTGCTTTGATCCCTTATGCGAAGCAGCGTCACCCAGAGCAGACAAAACAAAAACCATCGCCTCAAGATGGCTGCCAAGCCCATAGATAAGGCAAATACCAAGTTCAAGATCAGCGTAGAATCTGTTGTAAGGATACTGCCCGAGGATCATCCGCTCTTTATGCGTCTTGTAGCGGACAGACCCCTTTGGCCACTCATTGAGACAGAAGGCATCTTCTTATGGCATTAAAGCCAACCATCTTTAAATTTAACATTGCTCTGACCGATGTCGATCAGCAGCAGTATCTTGATCTTAATTTGACCGTCGCCCAGCACCCTTCCGAGACCGCCGAACGTATGATGGCCCGGGTACTCGCTTACTGTCTCAATACCTCGGAAGGTCTCGAGTTCGCCAGGGGTCTTAGCACCAGTGATGAACCCGATATTTGGCTAAAAAGCCTTGATGGCAGAATTTTAAAATGGATCGAAGTCGGTGAGCCCTCAGCGGAACGACTCCGCAAAGCCAGTCATACGGCCAACGAGGTTCTAGTCTACAGTTTTAACACCAAATCAGAGCTTTGGTGGTCACGTTCGGCAGCAGTGATTAGCACAGCCAGAGTGCACGCAGTCCAATTTCATTGGGAGGGGCTGACTGAATTGGCTACATCGATACAGCGCACATTAGGTTTAAGCATAACCATCGTTGATCAGTCGGCACTGATCGCCACCGATTCGAAAACAATTGAGGTGACCTGGCGTATCTTAAACCAGCCTTGAATTTTCTATCTTTGACCTTACGCGCTTTTAACCTGTAAATTCCCTACCCCCCAACTTTGTCCCCGCCAACCCCTCACGCACCCAAAACTTCTCGGACCCTGCCGGGCAGATCAGCGCTTCACACACTGACAGGACCCATTCGATTTAGCGGGGTTCTATAGCGCTAACTCCAGGGCGCAACAAGCAGAGCTACTTCTGACTCAAAGGGGAAGAATCGCGCCCGAACTCATCACCACTTTCGAACAAAGGCTAATCGATGCCGTTGCCGCTGCCGCAGGGTCAATCCCCATGAGCCGCTGGATTAGGTAAACCCCATTGAATGCATCTCCCGCCCCGGTCGTATCCACTGGCTGGGTTTCTTCTATCACCGGCACAACAATCGGCGCTGCCCGAATTTCATCAGAGCCAGGAACCACAATGACCGAGTGCCCCCCATTTTTAATCACCACCTCACCTGGGATGGCTTGTCTCCAATAAGCTTGGGATTGCTCGGGGGAATCAAGGCCCAACAAGAGACGGTCATCTTCTAAACTCGTCAACAGGTATCTCGAAATCTGAGCAAAGGCCTGGACCCATCGACGCGCATGGGCAGCGTCCTCCCACAATGGCCGGCGATAATTCGGATCAAAGGCAACGACTGTACCGCGCGTTGATAACGCAAAAAGCAATTGTTCCCGCGCGGACTCGGGCAATATGGCGAGGCTGACCCCAGAGAGATAGACCAGATCTGGATCAAGAAGTTGGAGTAACTCTTTTGCCGACCCCGGGTCATCAAATAATGTTCTGGCCGCTGACTGCTCCCGCTCATAGGTAAAGCTTCGCTCGCCGCGCCTGTCGTTATGGATTGTATAGCGGCCCACGGTCCGATCGGGTCGTTCCAAAATATTGTCGACACGCAGACCCTCTCGACGCATTGCCTGCACCATCTGCGCTGAGGGAAGGTCCTGCCCCACCGCAGTTAAGAAATGAACCTCATGCGCTCTGGATTCCCGCGCCATGTAGACCGCGGTATTGAAGGTGTCTCCAGCGAACCGATCTAAGCCATCATTGCCCCGGCCGGCGATGGCCTCGATCATGCATTCGCCAATACAAACCCCTCGATTCACGACGCATCGCCTCTTTGCTGATCGCGTAATCGCCGGCTCAATGCTTGAGATCCGCCATGAGCATCGATACTTTCTAAACTCGCGGCGACGTGTCCGATCAAGCGCCTTGAGTGCGACGTGACACCAAGGAACATCCCCGAATCCTGGACCAAAGCAGCTGCCTGTGCCCGTCGCGTTTTATCTGCGAGCAGGCGCTGCAGCTGATCACGGCGTGGGTCTTGAACCACAGACGGTCCTTCCAGGTAGATCATCCAGGATGCTAAGCCGAACGCCATGAGCGGCACTGGGCTTTGGGTCTCTAAGCGCGACGCAAGGACAGGAAGCCAACGCTGCTTGATCTTTTCGGAACCGTCCATCGCAATTTGCTGGCACCGATGATGCAAGAAGGGATTTTTAAATCGCTCCAGCAGGGTCACGACGTACCCTGGGAGATCAACCGACGGCGGCGCCACCACCCCAGGCAGAATTTCATCGACCATGAGTCGAGATACATAGTCAGCGACAATCGGGTCAGCCAGACAGTCTGCAACAGAGTCATAACCAAGCATCAATCCAACATAAGCGATCGCAGAATGTGCGCCATTCAGTAACCGCAACTTCATCGCCTCAAAAGGTGCGACGTCGGCACATAGGGTGACGCCAACCGACCCCCAATCCGGGCGGCCTGAAACAAACCGATCCTCGAGTACCCACTCGCAAAAGGGTTCTGTTACCACGACGGACTGATCCCTAACTCCCAGTATTTTTTGCGCCAACGCTCGATCCGCCAGATTCTGCGCGGGCACGATCCTATCGACCATCGAACTTGGAAAGCTCGCCTGGTCCCGAACGACTGACTTAATCTCAGGAAAAGCGACACCAATGTAGTCCAAGACGACTTGTCTCAAAACCCGACCATTGCCAGCAAGATTATCCAGTGACATCACCGTCAACAGCACAATACCCCGCTCTAGTC
>CAJYBS010000167.1 GCA_913064795.1 uncultured Gammaproteobacteria bacterium | reverse complement strand
TCTTCAGACAGCTGGTCTATAAAGCGCTCCGACCAGCCCCTAAATCTTGAGTTCAGCAGCGGAAAAACTTGATGGCGAATAAAGTTCCGGTCATGGCTCAGGTCTTCGTTACTCGGGTCATCAATAAACCCAAGTCCATGATCCTGCGCATAACGCTTCAAAACAGTTTTGGGGACATTTAGAAGCGGTCGAAAAATCTGGCCCTGTCCTAAAGGGCGAAGCATCGGCATCCCCAAAAGCCCCGCGCCGGAGTGACCTCGAAGCAACTGGAAAAAACCAGTCTCCCGCTGATCGTCTTCATGATGCGCTAAAAGCAATAGATCGCCTGCTTCTAGCGTCTCTTCGAAAGCTTGATAGCGAGCCAATCTTGCTGCTGTTTCGACGCTGTGTTGCCTGTCGACTTGGACCGCCTCGCTCAGAAGATCTACCCCCAATGCACGACAGAGCAACAAACAGTGTGTTTGCCAATCATCGGAATCTGAATGCAAGCCGTGATTAATGTGCAGGGCGAGTATCTCTGGCCCTTCGACCTCCTGGACCACCGCATGAAGCAGCGCCACCGAGTCCAGACCTCCGCTTAAGCCCACAATTAATCGATTGACTAAGGGCCCTCGCAGGGTCTCAAGGGCCAGGTCAGGCAGCAGTGAGGCGGTCATCAGCCCCCCGTAAGGGGATGGTATTGGAGGCCAACTTGCTCTGAGCCAAATTTCGACCGAAGACACTCAAGCAACTCATCAGAAGGTTTGACCCGCCACTGATCGCCGAGTTGAAGTTCTGCACAAGCGCCGGGACTTTGATATTCAATAATCACGGGGCAGCCATTGCGCTTAGGTTCTTGGTGTTCCTGCAATAGACCCGCCAATGCTTTAGAGAAGCGCTCATCCAAGCCCTCGCTCGTTACCTTCAAACTCAGTCCACGCAAGGTTCGCTGCCTCGCTTCGACCAGGGACTGAACCTCTGAAGCGCGAACTCTGAGCCCCCCAGAAAAGTCGTCTTGGGAAACAGTACCGCGGATAACAATCAAACTGTCTTTGCTCATTTTATCTCGCACAAGATCCAGTAAGTCCGAAAAAACACCCACTTCGATGCGCGCAGAACGATCGTCTAGGGTCACAAAGACAACCGCGCCTCGCTGGGTCTTCATGCTGCGAAGGCCCACAACCCACCCAGCAAACACCTGATCATTTTGGCTTGCTCGGAGATCAGCAATGCGGGTATTCGCAAAATGTTTGAGTTCTGAGCGATAAACATCGATGGGATGACCGGTTAAATACAACCCTAGAGCTTCTTTTTCCCGCGCCAACCGATTCGCCATGGTCAACGCCTGTTCAGTCATTTTGCCGCCAAGCCGTTCCTCAGGTTGATTCACCGGCTCAAGTTCTCCAAACAAATCCGTGAGGCCTGCCTCTTGATCTCGGGCTGACTGCTCTGCAATGCGCAGCGCTTCCTCTTGGCGAGCCAATAACCCGCCTCGTCGTTGATCAAGCTCAACGAGTCCGCCATCAGCATCACCCCCGATAGTATCCAAGGCGCCAGCAGAAATCAGCGCCTCAAGCGCACGACGGTTCAACCGTTTGGGGTCGACGCGCTGACAGAAATCATACAAGTCCTTGAAAGGGGCACTCTGTCGGGCATTCACCAATGCTTCAATCGGGCCTTCTCCCAAACCCTTGATTGCGCCCAATCCGTACACGAGACGGGTTTTAGATTGTGCAACAAATCGATAGTCGCCGAAATTAACGTTGGGTGGATCAAGGGTCAGCCCCATCTCTCGACATTCGTCCACGTTGATGACAATTTTGTCGGTGTTTTGCATATCAGCCGACATCACAGCGGCCATAAAGTCAGCTGGGTAGTAATGCTTGAGCCATGCCGTCTGATAGGCCACCAACGCGTAACAGACCGAGTGGGGTTTGTTAAAGCCATAACCCGCGAATTTTTCCATCAGATCAAAAATGTTACCGGCCTGCGCTTCCGCCACCGAATTGTTAACTGCGCCTTGCACAAACGTCTCGCGCTGCTTTGCCATCTCCTCGGGTTTTTTCTTTCCCATCGCCCGGCGTAAGAGGTCGGCATCCGCTAAAGAATATCCCGCGAGTATCTGAGCGATCTGCATGACCTGCTCCTGATACAGCATCACCCCGTAGGTATCTTTGAGCACTTCCTGAAGACTCGGATGAAGATAATCCACCTCATCCAGGCCGTGTTTTCTCCGGATAAAGTCATCGGCGAGCTGAAGTGGACCAGGACGAAAAAGTGCAACTAAGGCGACAATGTCTGCAAACCGATTAGGCTTGACGCGTTTCATGAGGTCTTTCATACCTCGAGATTCAAGCTGGAAGACCGCCGTCGTTTTCGCGGCTTGAAGATCGGCATAGATGGCAGCGTCTTCAAGGTCGAGTCTGTCGATATCCACCAAAGGCTCGCCGTCGAGGCTCATACGGGCATTGATACTTTTGACCGCATTGTCGATGATCGTGAGCGTTCGCAAACCCAAAAAATCGAATTTCACAAGGCCTGCTTGCTCGACATCGTTCATATCGAATTGGGTCATCAAGCCCCCACCCGAATCATCTGTGTAGGTCGGCGAAAAATCGGTGAGCCGGGTCGGCGCAATCACAACACCACCCGCATGACGACCGACGTTACGAGCTAGGCCCTCAAGCTTAAACGCCATTTCCATGATCTCTTCGGCTTCATCGTTACCCCGAACAAACTCAACTAAAAGCGGTTCCTCCTCCATGGCTTTTGTCAGCGTCATGCCAGGTTCAAAAGGAATGAGTTTTGAGAGCTTATCGGCGAGCCCATAGGATTTCCCCTGAACCCGTGCCACATCACGCACCACGGCTTTAGCCGCCATCGTGCCAAACGTAATAATTTGAGAAACCGCTTCCGCACCATAACGTTCGGTAACATGTTGGATGACGCGGTCGCGCCCATCCATACAGAAATCAATGTCGAAGTCCGGTAGCGACACCCGTTCTGGATTCAAAAATCGCTCAAACAACAGGTCATACTCGAGGGGATCAACATCTGTTATTTTGAGGGCGTAAGCGACGAGCGACCCTGCACCGGAACCCCGGCCTGGTCCGACAGGAATATCTTCGGCTTTCGCCCATTGAATGAATTCCATCACAATCAAAAAGTACCCTGGGAACCCCATGTTATTGATCACATTGAGTTCAAAGGCGAGCCGATCAAAGTAATGCTGTTGCCAATCTTCGGAGGCAGGTTTCTTTTCAATTGGGAATAGGTCAAACCGTTCTTGTAATCCCTCAAGGGCCGTCTGCTCCAAAAAGCCCGCCATGGTTTGGCCCTCTGGGACCGGGTACTCAGGCAGGAATGATTGGCCTAAGACCAGTTCTACGGAACACCGTTGCGCGATCGCAACTGTATTTTCAATCGCCTCGGGGATATCTTGAAACAGGACCGTCATCTCGGCCGCGGTCTTGAAATACTGTTCTTCTGAGTACTTTTTCTCTCGCCTCGGATCGTCTAGCGTTCGACTTTGATGGATGCAAACCCGAACTTCATGCGCCTCAAACTCATCGGCCGCCATAAATCGAACGTCGTTGGTTGCGACTACCGGAATTTGTAGGCGCTCAGATAGCGCCAAAGCGCCCTCAATGTGAAGCTCATCGAAGGAGCGACCCAAACGCTGAAGTTCGAGGTAATACCCTTCTGGAAACATCGACTGCCAGTATCGCGCCCGGGCCTCAGCCTCGTCAGACTGACCCGCCAGGATGGCTTTGCCGACGTCACCGTCTGCCGCTGCTGAAAGCGCGAGCAGCCCTTCCCCGTCTTCTTTTAACCACTCGCGACGGAGCACCATACGGCCCTGGTGATAGTTCTCTGTATAACCTTTAGATAAAACACGACTCAGGGCTTTATAACCCGATTGTCTGAGCGCAATCAGAACAAGCATCGAAGGCTCGGCAGAAGGGTCCTGATCCTCGACCCATACATCGCAAGCGACGATGGGCTTAACACCCGCGGATACCGCTTGTTTGAAAAATTTGACCAATCCAAACAGATTATTCAAATCGCTGATCGCAACTGCGGGCATCCCGGCCGACTGAGTGGCCTGGACCAACGCCTTGATACGAACCGTTCCATCCACCAACGCGTATTCTGAATGTGCGCGAAGATGAACAAACGGTTGGGTCATATCAGTGCGTCAAACATGGGTCAAGAATTAGACATCATAACCGAGAAAGTCACTGACCAAAATCTCTCGATCTCCGCGGTCGAATCAACCTAATCGATCACCTCAAACGTCAGACCCGCATTCTCAATCAACCGATCAATCAGGCGCTCCCCCATCGCCACTGACGGCGTCAAGACCCCACCCTGGCCAGTGAGCGGGTCTTTCGCCAAACAGACTGCGGCTTCAGCGATCATTTTAGCGGTTGAGCCGTAACCCGGATCGCGGTCTCCAGTCACTTTGACCTTGATCGATTGCTGATTGCCGCCCGAGCCCGCCGTACCATGGAGAATCACTTCAAAAAAACCTGCCTCTCGCTTGTCACGTGCAGGCCCTTCTCCCGGCTTAGGCAGCCAGCGAGAAAATAGCGCTCTGATCGGACTGATGGCAGCGAGGGTGGTCCCAAGAGTGGTTGAGAATCCAGCCAGCAGCGCCTTCAAGTAACCCTTGGGGCCTTCGCCAATGAGCGTACCCTCTTCATAGCCAAAACTGACACCGTAGGGCATTCCTGCCAATGCGTGGCTACGACGCACCACCCGCGTGTTGATTCCTGCCATCACAAAAGGCCCAACCCACTGCTGTAAGGCATCATCATAGACCGGCATCGAGGTCTCATTTTGGTCAACCCCGGGTGCAGTATTGATTGGATTTAACGCATAGGGATCCGCCAAAACATCGAGCAGCGCCGGATTCTTTGAGGCCTCATCCATCATATTGAGCATGCTGGCAACCGTCCCGCCACTGACCGCCCCAGCAGCTTTAACCAACCGGTATTTGACCGCTTCGGCGTAGATTCCCTGGGAGCGCTGCATTTGAGTCTGCAAGAATAAAACACCCAGATCAGAGGGAATACTGTCGAAGCCGCAGGTGTGAACGATTCGAGCACCGCTCGCAACCGCTTGATCGTGATGGGCCTCGATCATTTCTCGCATCCACTGAACCTCGCCGGTCAAGTCGCAATAATGCGTCCCTGAAACTGCACAGGCAGCGACTAAATGACTCCCATAAAGCGCGTAGGGTCCCACCGTGCTCAGCACTACCGCGGTCTTCGCGACCATTTCAGTCATCGTGGCTTGATCATGGCTATCCGCTAATAGAACCGGCACCTGATGGCAGCCAATCCGTTCTTTAATGACGGACAACCGGTCTGAA
>CAJYBS010000166.1 GCA_913064795.1 uncultured Gammaproteobacteria bacterium | reverse complement strand
TGTATTCACTAAAGCTACCGGTCAGTTGAGAGACGCCAACGGCAACTGGGCGGGCGCATCTGGTGGCCCGGGTTATGCGCCGATTGGCGACCATTCCTTCGACGATCTGTCACACAATGGATTTGGTAAGGCGGGCGATGGTGAGCGGTTTGGTGCGATAGTTTCGTGGGATATCTCTGATTCCCTGAATCTCAATCTGGCCTACGGCAAGAATGAGGACGATTATGTTCTCTTTCACGATTTCGACGCGGCAGGTGGTTTTGGATTCCACGTTTATAATGCGAGAGTGACAGAGGACGAGACGTTTGAAGTCCGGCTATCGGGCACCACCGACCGCTTTGACTGGTCGATCGGCGCTACTCAGGTTGAGATGTCCTCCAAGGCTCATGGTGGATTCTACGACCAGTATTTTGGAGACATGTTTGGCGGCACACCGGGATACTGGTTCGCCGACATTTATAATCCAACCACTGCTACGGGTCTTATTGAGGCAGATACGTCTGGCGTCTTTGCGTCGGTAGACTTCAGGATAACCGACAACCTTACGCTAATCGCTGAGATCAGGCGGCAAGAGGACGAAATCAATGATCCTAGCGTGAATGCAGCGGCTGGGAAAAATCTCTCGCCTGCTGAATTCTCGTCGACTCTGCCTCGTGTGGTTCTGAAGTACGAGCTGAATGACAACCACATGTTTTATCTGAACTACAGTGAGGGGACTTTGCCGGGGGGCTTCAATCCTGAGGTTGCATCCAAACTGACGACGCCAGAGCAAATTGCGGTCTTTAACGCTGACACTCCCGGGATCGGTGAGACGTTTTCGGAAGAGACACTCAAGAATTTTGAGGCGGGGTGGAAGTACTCCTCTGACGACGGACGATTGGCCATGAACCTCGCGCTCTTCCATATGGAAAGATCAGATCAGGTTTACTCGGGCTTTGCTGTGATTCCAGCTGACGTCACCTGCTCGGGTGACAATGATGGCGACGGCGTCCCCAATACCGAGACCTGTACAGTTGCCTTTAGTGGCAACGGGACCTCGAGTGATATAGATGGCTTCGAGATTGATATGAACTACCGGGTTTTGGATAACTTGTCACTGCAAGCTGCACTGGGCTATACCAAAGCGGAAATAGCAGGTTTCCCCGAAAACGGTGACTGCGGGGATTTCAATGACGTATTTGGGCCCGGTTTATCTTGTGTAGGCCAGCAGGCAGCGCGATATCCCGAGTGGATTGGCTCGTTAATTGCGACCTACGATTTCGACACCCCAATTGGCGGTGCCTACGCCAGAGGCGAGCTCTTTTATACGGGGTCTTATTACGACGAGGTTACCAATCTGACTGAGATTCCAGATGCCACTGAGATTAATATTCGGGCAGGTGTCCGAATGGGCAACGGTATTAGCTTGGAAGCTTATGTTTCCAATCTCACTGACGAAGATGCGCCTACTGGCGGAAACAATATTGCCGATACGAGTAAGTATGTCCGTGATACGACCTTCGCCTATAACTTTGCAGTAGAGAGTGTGCATATCCATCTGCGCGATGAGCGGGAGTTCGGGTTTCGGCTTCGCTGGGATTTCTGAGCTCGAGATATCTATAGAGGTGTCGTAAGTAAAACGCCTTAGTGTAAAAACAAGAAGGCAGCCTGCAGGCTGCCTTTTTTCTTTGTCTGGCCGCGAAGGTTCGCCTGCAACGGCATGATCTTTGGTTGCAGATTGATGCATGAAAATAAGCAGAGGAAACGACAACAAATGAATGTCAGAACAGTCAAATTTGTGCACCGTTGGTTGGCGTTCATTCTGGGCATATTTGTGATTTTCCAGATCATCTCTGGAAGCATCGCCGCCGAGAGTCGACTGTTGATGCAGTGGTTCTATCCGGAGAAATATCAGGTGCAGGTCACTGGTAGGCCTGCAACGCCAACGCAGATTCAATCAACGATGCGTTCCCTGGCACCTGATTTCAATATCGCCCATGTCATGGTTCCACCACCCGGCAGAGCGGATACGGCTTTCATCCTCATGGGGGGCCGAAACCCCGATAATCTCCATGAGTCCAAGACAATGGTGGACTTCGATCAGTATCAGCAGCGGGTTATCAGTGAGCATCCCTTGGTTGAATCGGGCTGGATTGGGGCGGTGA
Source organism: uncultured Gammaproteobacteria bacterium (assembly GCA_913064795.1). Taxonomy (GTDB): domain Bacteria; phylum Pseudomonadota; class Gammaproteobacteria; order Pseudomonadales; family Azotimanducaceae; genus UBA9926. The sequence goes on along the minus strand of CAJYBS010000166.1, from coordinate 3,274 downwards.
CGATGCTGCATCGCTGGATAGTATTTGGTAAGTCGGGTTTTTATGTGGTTTTCATGTTGGGCCTGGCGACGGTGCTTATGTCGCTCTCCGGTTGTTACCTCTACGTTCAGACAAGAAAAACGGCCCGGCAACTTCCTCTCATCAATCGTTGCCACCGTACCTTGGGTGTGATGGCATCACTCTTTCTGGTGGTGACATCAACGAGCGGCATCGCCATGAGTGCCGTGTATTGGGGTGATCGCGAGGACAACTTGTCGGTATTTGCCAATACGATGAAACCAGGCGATGTATCCACTCCGACTGCCCACAGTCATACCCTGATTGACCCGGATGCGGCTTTCGACATTGCTCGGGCAACGCTGTCATCTGACTACTATTTGAGTGCCTATTCGTATGCAGCCCCCCATTCACCCAATTACTGGTTTGCTTTTTTTGATCCGCGTTTATTCCGCCAGGATGTGGTCGTAGATGGTTTTACCGGGGAAGTGAAGGGCGTCTATGCGGCGGGTAAAACTGAGCGGGGTGACGGCTTCAGAAATCTGCTTTTACCAATCCACAGTGGCAAGTACTTCGGTTTCCTTGGCGGTTTTTTGATGACGTTTTTCGGCTTTATTTCGGTGTTGTGGTTGCTTTCAGGTATCGCGATGTACATCCGGTCAAAACGGATGTCTCCCGCTTAAAAATCACCATTTTCGACGCCACCACAAAATGGGGCCTGTCACGACCATTAGCATGCCCATCACGGTCAGTACGTCACTTATCCACCGGAACTCTTTATGAAAGACATTGCCGGTGTGTATTTCGATCATAAACAGATAGAGCGTTGCGGCCTCCAGATCGGGGTGTTTCAGTGAGTCAACCTCGAAGGCATATTGGCCTTTGTCTTTGAAAAACCCTCTACTGTTCTTCACGAACAGACCGGCGTCAGTGAACTCCGCATCGTAAACAATGCTGGGCAAGCCACTCATCGTGTCCCAGCTTTCCTGGTTTCCTCGCCTCACGAAAAATTGTCGCAAATTGGTGCTGTAAAAAATGTGTTCGCCGGAACGAAACAACTGTCCTCTCTGTGCTCCGAGGGGCTTTTCGGCTGACCACGTCGCGCCACCGTCCAGTGTCTCCAACACCCCAAAGCGGGTCGAAATGAGCATTCGTTCTGGCTCACCTGAAAAGGCAACTACCTGGTCTATTTCACCTTCTAGCGACTGATACCGCCAAACAGGTGGAAGACTTTCTCTTCGCACCTCTCGTGCCTCGCCCCATTCGATAAAAGTCAGAATGTGATTAAAGAGGATGCCCGTAATGGACAGATACAAAATCGGAACGATGCCAAGAATACCGATTACCGGCGCGTGACCGCGGTAAAGGCCGGTCATAATAAGTCGACGGCGTGTCGGCTGAGGCGGCGTTTTCGTACGGCGCCATTTCCGTTTCAGGTACCAGGCCAGGAATCCCGTTAGGGACAGAATGGCTACTGCGAATCCTCCGAAGTCGTTAATCCATGTTGACCATTCTCGCGAGAGCAACCCATACCCAAAATGCAGGTCAAACAAAAATTGATACAAAGTTACTGTATCGGGGAGCCCGGTAATATGTGGACGATCGAAGTCATGCATCTGTATGACTTCCGGTTGATCTACATTTAGGGAAAACACGCCAGTAAAATCATCGACGCCAATAATGGAACCCGGATGCGCCCCTGGTGAGATCATATTGATGAAGTGGCCCTCGAGAGCGAGTCGCGTGATTGAACCGCCAAAGTTGCGCATGGCCCAGAGACCGTCATCGGTAGCGATAACGATAATCGGCTTGCCATCTGCACGTATCTTGGCAAAGCGTAAAACTTGAGGATGTCGGTTATTGGGAAAAAGCAGCTTCTCCCAAGAAACGCCTCGATTATGAGTCATCCAGAGCCCCCGCTCTGAGCCGCCTATCCATTTATTTTCGTCTGTCGGGTCAGAAGCGACGAAACGCATCACCGTTGCGGGCAAGTAGCGCTTCATCGAGGGAGAAAGCCAGTTTTCAGGCACTTCTACCTGACGTAGCCAGCGCCACTCATCATGGTCAAGGAAAATCCCGGTGACGCCAAGCGTCAGTAACCAAAGACCCGCGATGAGTCCAAGCCAGCGATGTAGCGCTAGTAAAATGCGTCGATTCACTGGTGTCTTTTCTCCAGCGCTGTTATTTCATTTGCCGAGAGCGCTTAGTGGTAACTGCGCTCCGAAGCAGCATGCGTAGATATGGGCGTGGTGAACATGTCCCGTTATTTACCGGCATCAGTATTGGTCGTTTCTCCCATTTTACGAATGGGTACTTTGTCGATTGCTGTGATCGTCGCTTTCTCTTCGGTGAAAAACTCAGCGGCCTGGCGGGGACCGTCACGGCCAATACCCGATTCTTTGAAACCGCCAAAAGGCGCCCGCAAATCGCGCGCCAATGGTGTGTTGACCCACAGTGTTCCCGCATCAACTTTCTGTCGAAATGCTTGCGATCGAGCCAGACTGTTCGTCCAGCAATAGCCAACGAGTCCGAAGCGGCTGTCATTGGCTAGAGAGAATGCCTCTTCATCCTCATCAAATATCTGAATGCTTACTACCGGTCCGAAAACCTCCTCCTGACACAGTGATAGCCGATTGCTGTTGACCTGAAAGACGGTGGGAGCAACAAAATAGCCCTCACCCAGTTTCGTCAGCGGCTCCCCACCGCAAAGTAGCGTGGCGCCCTCTAATTTGGCTTTTTCTATGTGATCGAGAACGCGTTGCCAGTGGGTTTTGAATGCCATGGGGCCGACTTCAGTTGCGGGGTCCAAAGGGTCTCCCACTTTCAGCGCTTGCGTTCTCTCCACGAATGCCGCAACGAACCGCGCAGCGATACTCCGCTGTACGAGTATTCGCGACCCGGCAATGCAAATTTGTCCGCTGTTACTGAAGATATTGACCAATGATCCGTCCACTGCCCGATCGAAATCGGCGTCATCGAAGATGATGTTGGCGGACTTTCCCCCAAGTTCAAAATGGACAGGTGTGAGCTGGTTGGCGGCGGCTGCCATCACATGACGCGCGGTGCTGCTGCCGCCAGTAAAGGCAATTCGATTGATATCGGGTGAGCTGGCAAGCGCTGCACCGGTTACGGTTCCGCTGCCGTTAACGATATTGATCGTACCGGGCGGCAGGCCTGCTTGCTCGAGCAGGTCTACCATCTTCAGAACAGAAACAGGGGTGAACTCCGAGGGCTTCAGCACGCAGGTGTTACCAAACGCTAAGCATGAAGCAATTTG
>CAJYBS010000165.1 GCA_913064795.1 uncultured Gammaproteobacteria bacterium | reverse complement strand
ATTGCAGCCGGCAGGGCTGCCAGTGCTCCGATGGCAGACCCTTTTAAGCACATGATAAAAATAAAAAATAGGAACTTGCCCGTTTCCATTGATTCGAACCTCAGACCCACACTGGCATGCCAATCTGTAGGCAAAAACCCGAGCACCACGGGGATCTGAAAGGCCTGGAACCAAGATTCTGGCGCCAGTGCAATGAGGGGTATAAAACAGGACCACAGGGCATACCAGCCGATGGCCGCCATCGTTGCCCGATGTTTTCCGATGCGACGTGAAAGCGCAAACCACAAAGGAATCGCCAGGATTTGGGACACAAAATACGGCGCCAAATAAAGCCCATACAAATCCCCGGCTAACAGCACATGCTTGACAAAGAAGAAGCTCAGGCTATTGGTCATGGCCGAACCCAAGGTTGAGAACACAAAAATAATAATGAGCAAGACGTAAGGTCGATTGGCCATCACCACCTTTAAGCTCTCTTTCAACGGGATTTTTTTGACACTGACTTTGACAGGGTATTCAGGCACAACCACCAGCGCATTGATGACTAGGATCGGCATCACAATGCACATGGCCACCGACAAAAAGTACACCGCATCTGTCGGTTTGACGTAACCTGCGAAAAGCAGCAAAGCCGGGGTAAACGCTGACAGCAGAGAGCCCGTGACGGCAAAGCCCTCACGCCAAGAGGTGATGAGCGTGCGTTCGTTGTAATTGCTTGAAAGCTCTGCGCCCCAAGCGACATAGGGCAAATCCTTGATGGTCGAGCCTAGGTAAACCAATGTCACCATGACGAACAAATACGGATATCCGGAGCTAAATTCAAAACCCCACCAGCTCAGCGTCGTGAATTCGATGGGCGGCACGAACAACAGCCAGATGCCGAGCGCATAGATGGGGGTTCCAATCAAAATAAAAGGCTTGCGCCGACCCCAGCGAGTCTTGAGCCGATCAGAGAAAAACCCGATCAATGGATCTGTAATCACATCGGTCAACCGACTGAGCGTCAAGATCAGTCCTACCGCACCGAGGGCCAGGCCGAACCCATCGGTATCGGCATAAACCGCCGGCAAGTACACCGCCATGGGTAGTCCCACCAAGGCCAAGGGCAAAGCGGGCGCACCGTAGGACGCGAGAACACGCTTTGAAAGTGGTCGATGTATTTCTGGTGTATTGTCTGACAACGCCAAAGTCCCCTCACTCATCACCGCCCTTCTACCCTAGCACAGCTCGGTCAGGGACGGCGCAATCCTAAAAGACAACCTCAAGGCACCCAATGCCAGCATCGAGGGCCTTCAGTGGAGTCGGGCAAGATTCCCTAAGATCAAAACCCATCCCCCAAGCGAGCATCTCAATAGCGCCAGTATCCCCCTCACCAAAAGCCATTGCCGAAGCCGATCACCCCGGAAGCTGGGTTAAGGCGTTAGCCCACAGCCATGGGCCAACTCTTTTGTTGAGCCCACTCGGATAGACTATTGTCGTAGAGTCTGACTCCGCTTTCCTTTCCTAAAAGCGCCAATGCAAAAATTGGGATAGATGCCGCAATGCCACCACCGCAATACGTCGCGATCTCAGCATCTGGGGCAAGTTGATCATCGGAGAAAAGTGTTCGCAACGCACCGAGTCCGAGAAATTTCATTTGATCATCCAAAAAGTGGCTGTAGGGCAAGTTGATTGAACCTTCAATATGGCCCGGCCGACCATAATGGGGTCCCTCACCAACAAATTGGCGGGCTGAAAGCGCATTGATTAGACAAAAATTGGTAGCGCTGCTGCGATCGACGATCTCTTGACCCTTTATCAACATGTCAGGACTAAAACTCGCTTGGTAATCCGTACTAGGCACGACCGGCGCCTCGGTTGAAAGCTCAAAGCCCATTGCCTCCCAGGCACTCAAACCGCCATCTAACACCGCAACACGACGATGCCCAAAGAGTCGAAATAACCACCAGACCCGGCAGGCCCACATCGGATGATTTGCCGCATACAGCACCACCTGATCTTGAGGGGCAATGCCGATCTTCGAAACAGCCGCCTCAAATTGCGCCACCTCGGGTCGTGTGAAACGAAACTCGGAGCCGTTGTCCGAGAGCTCGCTTTGGAGATCCAGATACTGAGCGCTGGGAATATGCGCCAGATCATAGTCATCCCGCCCTGAAACCGAGGTAAAGCCTGCTTCGCCCGGCCTCAAATGCGTGGTCACCTCAACCACTTTCGCGCTGCCTTCGTCAATCCACGTTTTCAGCAGTTCCGGGCTGACCAAGTATTGGGGCGATGCTTCGCTCGATTGCGCACGGGTGTCTTGTTCTTTCATTCATCACCTCTTTTATTGGGTTCATCCAGATTGATTCATTTGATCTAGAGGACAGTTGTTGATCCACCCCCGGGCAACGCTCAGAAAGTGGTCTGTTCAGGGTGCCGGGCCATGAGGGCGCTGAGGCCTTACACTACGGCGCCGAGCTCTTCACCGTCAAACTAACCTTTGGCGCTCCGCCGCTCAAGCAGCCTCGGCTCAAGCCAATGTTAGCGATTCGATGGTTGCCCGCTAATCTAGCGGTCGATTCCACCACCGTTACCAACGACCCTTTCAATGATGATTTAACCGAAAGCACTGGGGCGAAAAAGAGCCTGCCCTTAAGACTCGGCAATCCACCGGATGCGCCACACAACGCCTTCGGCTGAATCCGCTCAAAGCGACTGCATGACTGCCGCTAAAAGGTAGCACGACCAGATTCCAACATCACTATCGACTTCGGAACACCGTCTGGAGCTTTCTTTTGAGCCAAATTAACGCTACCTTCAACGCACCATCTCCATCAAATCGTCTGCGAAGAAGCGAGCCTCCATGCATCCTGATATATCAGACCAGCAACGAAGATACACACTTTTCGTACTCGTATTGGTTTTTACCTCAAGCCATGTCGACCGCCAAATCATGGGCATTTTAGGTCAACCCATTAAAGAATCTTTGCTAATTTCTGATACCCAGTTGGGCCTCCTCACTGGCATTATGTTTGCTCTTTTTTACGCCACACTTGGCATGCCAATGGCCATGTGGGCGGACCGGCACAACCGACGAAACCTGATTTCGTTTTCGGTATTTCTGTGGAGTCTTATGACCGCTCTGTGCGGCGCAGCGGCTAACTTTATGCAATTGCTGCTCTTTAGAATCGGCGTTGGAGTCGGTGAGGCTGGCTCCAATCCCCCTTCCCATTCAATGATTGCCGATCTTTATCCTCCCGAGCGAAGAGCCACCGCAATGGCGATCTTTGGCACCGGTATTAACTGGGGAATATTGCTGGGATTTTTAATCGGCGGTTGGATCAATGAATGGTTTGGTTGGCGGACCGCTTTTGTAGTGGTCGGCTTACCGGGCATCCTGCTCGCGATCTTGGTCCGTTTAACGATAAAAGAACCGCCTCGAGGTTTTTCGGAAGCGAGCCAAAGTATCAATCCCCCTCCTGCGTTTTGGGCCGTGGTCAAGTTCATCTGGCATAATCGAGCCCTCCGGCATGTGGTGATTGCAGGCGCCTTAATCTCTTTTACTGGCTATGCGTCAGTGATTTGGATACCCATTTATTTGGTGCGAATACACGACATGGGTACAGGAGAGGTCGGAACCTACCTCGCTCTTCTGATTGGTGTTGGGGGGGCGATCGGCATCTACGCCGGTGGACGGCTCGCAGACCATCTTTCAGGGCGATTTGGGCAGCATTGGCTGCCTTGGATCATCGCTTTGGCGAACCTCATTGTTTTGCCATTGCTCTATCTAGCTTTTACTGCCAAGACACCCATGGGTGCGATTATCGCCTACGCAATACCCGCTGCACTGGGTACGCTCTACGTTGCACCCGGTTTTGCCCTCATCCAAAACCAAACACCGATCGAAATGCGTTCTGTCGCCGCCGCGATTAACCTTTTCATCACCAACATCATAGGACTGGGGATCGGGCCTTTTAGCGTCGGCTTTTTTAGCGATTATTTTTCAACAGCACACGGTGAAGATGGTTTGCGATACGGTTTAATGACCACGCTGGTCGTTATCGTTTGGGGGATTTTTCACTACTATCGGTGTGGTGTTGCCATTCGAACTCCTGAGCCTGCCCATGTCACCGCCCCCTGAACTCACCCTTTGGGGTGCTGGCACAAGTCGAACCCTCAGAGTTCACTGGATGATCGCCGAGATCGGCTTAGATGCAGCCATCGAACCCATCGGCCCTAGAACAGGCGAAACCCAAACTAGGGAGTACCAATCCGTTAACCCGAAGGCAAAAATCCCGGCTTTAACCCATGGCGATCGGCACTACTCCGAGAGCTTCGCCATTCTCAGATATCTGCGAAGAACCTTCCCTCTGATTCCCTTCGGCCAGGAGCAAAAAACGCCAGAGGCTAAAGCGCACTACGATGAACTCGCGTCGCTAATACTGATGGAACTGGATGCAACCAGCTTGTACGTCATACGTCGACACGCTGACCTCGCGTCCATCTATGGTGAAGCTCCCCAGGCGGTCAGTAGTGCGAGAAACTATTTCAGCAATCAGTTATCGAGGGGAATTCCCGGGGAGACGTTAGGGGAGTTTGTTTGGGGAGTCCATTTTTCAGAGCTCGATATCATTTTCACCACAACTTTGGATTGGGCCCTCGCGGTCAATATCGATCTATCTGTTCCTTACCAAGATTATCTCGCGCGCATGCATTCCCGAGCAGGATACCGGCAAGCGCTCATCACGAACCGGCTCTAAGGACTAATCCGATTTTCTGAACGCACCCTTTGATTTACGAACGAGCACGCCAAACCACTAGAGGCCCGGCACCATCCGCCCTAACCTATCTCTATTCTGGAGTATTTCATGTCAAAACTGCTTGAACTTTCTACCGATATCCTCGATGGACGATTGAGCCCCGATGAAGCGGGTCCTATCAACCGGATTAATTTCCAACTCTCATCCATCAGCGAGCGAGTCGCTGTGGTCGAAGCATTTTCCCACTGCATCGTCTTTGAAACCGATGACGGCCTATTGGGTTTTGATACTTCAAGCGTTCAAGGGGGAGACCGGGTCGTCTCTGCAATTCGAGACTGGCGAAAAGCACCCTTTCACACTTTGATCTATACCCATGGACACATTGACCACGTGGGAGGTTGCGGCGCATTTATGGCGAGTGCAGAAGCACAAGGGCATCAGCATCCGCGCTTGGTCGGCCACGAAAACATTCAAGCGCGATTTGAACGTTATCAGAGCACCGATGGCTACAACGCCATCATCAATCGCCGTCAATTTGGACAATTTTCACGAAGGGGCTATGAGGTCGGCGGAGACAATCAATTTTTACCCAGCGCAACCAAAGCACCGGATCTGACTTACAGCCATCAAATGACTTTAGATATCGGAGGCCTGTCAGTTGAACTCAACCACGCCAAAGGCGAGACCGACG
>CAJYBS010000164.1 GCA_913064795.1 uncultured Gammaproteobacteria bacterium | reverse complement strand
AGAAATCCATGCGAGCGATGAGACAGCTCTGGAATGCGTGCTTATTAGAAGCAATCAAGAGCCTCAGGTCGTCAACCTAGATATCCCGGTGGTCGAAGATCCTGAGGGCTTGTATTGGGTTGACCCCATTCACGCTGACCCAAAATCTTAGGATGAGCGACCCGGGCTGACCCTAAGGCTCAAAACCTGGGCCTTAAGAAAGTTGGCCTCAGTCATTCAGCCTGGGACAGACGGTGAGCCGTCCCGTTTAACGGGGCCTTCCTAGGAGCAGGTCAGTCGGACAACCCTGGATAACCCTCGTAAGATGCCTTTAAGGTCGCGTGGTTGAGCAAGACCGAGGCTTTTGGTTCGTGGGTTGTCGCATCTGAAATGAGGGTTCTCACCCAGTACGACTCGGTTCGACGACTCTCTGACAGCGCGGCGATTTCTCGGGTAATGGTGTAGGGAACGCCGACCATAAGCGGCCCATTGAGGAGTCGAATCTCAAGATCGGCAAACAGACCGATGGCAGGGCCTTTAACGGGCCATGCTGCGAGACGACTAGAATATTCGGCTAAGACGCTGATCATCTCCAGGGGGATGATCGCGCCGCCCCAGGGGGAGTCTGCAGCGGTTGCCGGATCATACCAGGGAGAACCTTCCGTGATTTTCTCGAGCTTTTCTTTAAGAGAAAACGGATATAACGCGCCCATATTCTGATCGAAGTCCATGATGACCGGTTCAGGTGCTGCGCCGCGCTGACCCACGGATAGATTTTCTAAAATAACCAGGGATCCTGGCGGCGTGAGCTTGTTAAGGCGGCGTTCGAGCTCGGTTTCAGGGTGCTGCCCGGACTCGTCCGGGAGGCTGGCTGTTCCCGTCAGCACAGGCGTGCCATCTTCTTTCTCAGCCCAAATCTGTGCCGAGAAAGGTTGCTCAGAATCGAAACGAGCAAAAGCCTTGACCGCATCACCTTCAACGCACATGTTTTGAAAATGGCTGGACAAGCAGCCGTTTTCAAACCAAGCGGTGCCCCAGAGCTCTGCAAGTAAGGGCACGAATTGACTGAAGTGCGTTGGGCCTTCGATAGGGCCGGCCTGGAAACCCAGCCGTTCGGCGGTTTCATCGTCATGAATCGAGGTATGGCCACCGTATTCCTGATCTGCGAGCATTTGCCGAGGTGAACGATAGTCTCCCGCTAATATTTTCTCTGTCATCAGATGATCCTTTCTTTTTTACAATGACCCAATCTATCACGAGGTGTCAGTGGGGGCCCAGCCGGGCTTCTCCGCCTGACGTTTGAGAAGTCTTGCCTCCCATGATGACCGATATTGGCGTCAGAGCGCCAAGAACAGAGCGCCAAGAACAGAGCGGCAAGAACAGAGCGCCAAGAATGAAAAGATAAATTGAATCAGCGGGTAGGGATGCGAGAGGCTTTGGCACAGGGCTTGACTGCGTCCGAGGTGTGGCGGTTGCATGAGTAAAGCAGAACGCCAGCCTCCTTGTAGCCGAGTTTTTTGTGCAGTCGCAGGAGTTTCCGGTTAACTTGCAATCTGTGAAGGCGCTCACGCAATGCGCGCTGCAGGCTAGGGGTTGAGATGATTGACAGTCTCGGAAAACCGGGCCTAATTTTTATGGGTGGGGGTTAACAGAGGATCTAAGTAAAAGATATTGCCATCCGGGTCTTTCATCAAGGCAAGAACTCCTCCCCATGGCTGCTCTGTTGGCGGCATTTCAAAAGAGACGCCTTTGGCGAGCAGGGTCTGGTAGACGCTGTCGATATCATCGACGATAAAGCCAATGCCAGTGTGCCGGCCAAAGAGGCTGGCATCGTCCGTTTCCGCCAGAGCAAAGCTGACGTTATGGCCTTCAAAAGCAGCATAGCCAAACTGATGCTCTGCCATCTTTAACTTGAAACCCAATATATCCGTGTAAAAATCGATGGCAGTTTGAAGATTGGATACAAACACATTGATATATCCGATTCTCATAGGTCCTGTTCCTCTAACTTTCGGTTTACTTGTCGCAAGCGCTTAATAGAATAACGACTCATTAGCACAACTCAAAATCACCGAACAAGGAATGACGATGATCAAACTCTATGGCGCGCCAATCAGTAACTACTACAACATGGTCAAGGTGGCATTGATCGAAAAGGGCCTCGACTTTGAAGAGGTCCTCACGCCGCCTTCCCAGGACCCTGCTTATCTCAATCAAAGCCCAATGGGGAAGATTCCCTGCATCGAAACCCCTGATGGATTCCTCTCAGAATCGCTACCGATCCTTGAGTATTTAGAGTCTTTAGAAAGCGACGCACCGTTGTTGCCACTTGATGCCTTTGCTCAGGCAAAAGCCAGAGAGATTTCCCAGGTGATAGAGCTCAATGTTGAGCTGGTCGCCCGTCGGGGCCTGGGTGGTCTTCGGGGTAAACCCGTCGCTGACTTGACGATTTCGGAGATGCAGCGTGACTTGCCGAAAGGCTGTGCGGCGGTGGCCCGGTTGACCCAGTTTGGGCCGTTTATCTGTGGTGAGACCTTTACCTACGCTGACATTGTGGGATTCTTTTCATTGATACTTGCCAATCGGATCGCGATCGCAGTGGCCGATACGGATTTGATGGCGCTGATTCCCGGGGCGCAAGCGTGGTTTGAGATGATGCAATCCCGGCCTTCGGTGTCAACGGCTCTAGCAGATCAGAAAAACTAGCGCTTCAGTGGGAACCCTCGAGGCTGCCGCTGGCGCGTTTGCAGAATCTAGAAGCTTGAGCGCCGTGGCTTTAAATCGGAGCAGATCAAAGCTAAGACCTCAAAGCTCAGCGCGTCGGGGATCATTGGGATAGATCCAGGCATCCGTAATGACCGGTGGGACCTGCAGCGATTTCGGAATATTGTCTTGCCCAATCAGCGCATCAGCACTTTGATGCCAATAGTAAATCCGAGCTTCTTGATAGCTCAGGGGCACGCCCTTAAATCCGTAGCTATTGACGGATTTTTGGATCCAGGCTCCAAATTCCGTGTCTTCGCGCAGGACCTGCGCTAAACGCGCGCCCTGATCCTCGGTCCAGAGATCGGGTGCGGGTTGCTCACCCCAGTCCGGCGCGAAGGTCCAGGTTTCGAGGACGCATTGGTCAATGCCCTTCGGCCAAAAGAGCAGTGGTGGTATGGCAAATGCGCTGAGGGGAGAGACCCAATTGGGGAACAGCCCATAGGATTGCGTACAGGTCCGTGCGATTTCACCAACGCTGGCTATTTCTGGTAAGTCACTGCGCTGTTGCTCAAGCGTGCTGACTGTTCCGGTTGGGCGGGGTGCAACCATTCGGTGATGACCATTCGGATAGAGCGTGTTGACGTTACGCCGGTCATCCAAGATTGGAGCAACGGTTGAGGGGTGGATGCTTTTGACGTGGTAGACCTCAGTGTTTGCCTCCATCGCAATTTTCCAATTGCAGTTCAGCGTAAACTGATGCCGCGCCGCCAATCGGCATTGATCGAACCGAAACTCTGCCCATTCGTCGGCAATCGGGCCAAGCCAATCGAGTAGGGTGGGTGCATCTGGATCAAAGTTAACAAAGATCAAGTTACCAAACTGCTCGCAACGCACCGAAGACAATGAACGACAACTAAAATCGAGATCCTTGAAGTCCTCTGGGTCTCGAACCGACAATAACTCGCCGTCATGATTGTAGGTCCAACCGTGATACCGGCAGGTTAAGCGAAGTTTTTTACCACTTGGCTCGGTCACAACGGGAGCACCGCGATGGCTACAGGTATTGTAAAACGCATTGATCTGGCCCGTCTCACTGTGCACGATGACCACGGGTTGATCCGCTTGCTCCCAGAGTAAAAAACAGCCCGGTTCGGGTAGTTCATCGATGTGCGCTGCAAGCAACCAACTCTTTCGCCAAATATGCGCGCGTTCGAGAGCCATGAATTCAGGGTCCGTATAACGACCTCCGGGGAGGTCAGGCAGAGCGGGAAAGGAAGCCGGCGGCGTCGTGCGCGAAGCTTCATACTCCATGAGCGCTTTGAGGGCCTTTATTTCTTGCGCGTCCATGGGTGCCTCCAGGATGGTTGGGCTCAAGAGCCATTGGTCATTCGATGCCTCAGACTGCGCGAGACGATGTTGTCGCTTCGAGCCTTAGGTCAGCTAATTAGGTCAGGGAAAGGGTCAACAGCTCTTTTAGCATGTAGACAAGGTAAACCATTCAGGCTGACTATGCATAACCTAACTAGGTTTCGATGCAAGGTCAAAGCCCGTCAAGACTAGGGCTTGCTATGCGCTCGATGGGATTAGGGGGTGATGAGAAGGGACCACACAGTGCAGACATGTCCCATAATTTTGCTGTCTGTGAAACTATCCGCTCGATGCGGTCATGGATAGATTTGTGGTGTTTCCCTGGCGGATGGGGGAAGACTTAAAGCGTTATGGGCTGGAAATCTTAGGGGAGTTCCAGTCACTCAACTGCGCTAAGCCGAGGGCGAAGACCAAAAACAGGCCGAGTTTCTGCGCTAGAAAGGTATGGACTTGGATATCGAGAGATCTGAATATCAGCGTTGAAGTCACCGGAGCAGACCTGATAGTTTAATGTTGTTGCCCGAGCGAGGAGCACACGGGTACTGTCATGGAGGAGTTGGAAAATGCAGTTTTTCACTGAAGATTTACTCGATAATCCTTATCCGCACTACGCCCGTTGGCGCGCAGATGCGCCGATTTGGCAAGACTCTGAGACCGGCGCTTGGGTCTTAACACGCCATGATGATGTTCGCGCGGTCTTGAAGGATTCCGAGGCTTACTCTTCAAAGGCGATGGGCGGTGATGCCGGGCCTTTGCCGTTGTTGGCAGACGACCCGCCTCGTCACACGCAGCTTCGCGGTATCGTGAATAAGGCATTCACCACGCGTATGCTGAAACGGATCGAGGATGATGTTTCAGTGATTGCCAGTGACCTTGTCGATGCGATCCCTGAGGGTCGCTCGATTGACATTGTTCAGGCGTTAACGACGCCGCTGCCCGTGGCTGTGATTGCGCAAATGATGGGAATCCCGGTCGCTCGGGGAGACGACTTTAAGCGCTGGTCAGATGCTTTAACGGGGACACTGGCGGGTGCGTCAATGTCGGAACGCGAAGCTGAGATTGGGGAAATGTTTGCCTATTTTTTGAGCTTGATCCCAGAGCGGCGAGGTGGGCAGGGCGAGGACCTAGTCAGCTCCGTGGTCAATGCAGAATTTGAAGGTCAGCAACTCGAAGATGCTGAAGCAGTTGGATTTTGCATGTTGTTGCTGATTGCGGGGAACGAAACCACCACTAATTTATTGGGGAACTTGCTGAATGTCCTAGCGGATCGCCCGGACCTTTACAGGTCACTCGTTGAACACCCCGAACAGATCGATCAAGCCATCGAGGAGATTCTGCGCTTTGACGGACCCGTGCAATTCTTGCGCCGCCGCCTTACTCGGCCAGCGACTTTTCATGGCCAGTCACTCGAAGTGGGCGAG
>CAJYBS010000163.1 GCA_913064795.1 uncultured Gammaproteobacteria bacterium | reverse complement strand
CTCGGAGCAGCCAAGCGCGCGATCATCATATTTTTACCGCCGGGCCGCTCACCGCCGGACCAAGTCTCCTGCAAGCACTCGAGCACGTACGGCCAGACCTTACAAAGGGCGGAGACGCCCCAGATGCCGATGACTATGTCTCCATTGCTCGAGCGCTACAAGCCACTTATCAAAACCGTCTCAAGAATCTGGGCGAAGGCGCATTGGGAGGCAATACAACACACATCTGCGTCGCTGATTCTGATGGCAACATGGTGTCACTCACGCAAACCATCATGTCTGCATTTGGGGCGCGTATTTTACTGCCTCAAACCGGCCTTTTAATGAACAACGGTATGATGTGGTTTGATCCTCGCCCCGGTGGACCCAATAGTGTTCTTGGACGGCGAAGGCCGCTGTGCAACATGTGCCCCACCTTAGCCCGAATGGGGGATGGTACTTGGATTGCACTGGGTGCCTGCGGGGGTCGAAAGATATTTCCCAGCGTCTTCCAACTGCTCTTATTCATGTTGGATTACTCAATGGACGTTGATGAAACTGTTCACCAGCCAAGAATTGACGTATCGGGAACAGACATTGTGACAATGATGGCCCAATTACCTGAATCCGTGCAGGCTGCAATCGAAGACAATTTCGAACAGACTTGGATACGACCCAATGGGGTTGCGCCCAATCACTTCGCACTCCCACAGGTCATCGCCCGAAAACCCGACGGCCCCATGGCGGGCGCCTGTTTTGTTCCCTCACCCCATGCCAAAGTTGCCGCGTACTAAAATTTTTCCCGCGCGGCTAGCCAACCCGCAAAAAACAAACTGATTTCGTTGAGATTTGATGGCTCAGAATTTGTCAGGAAAACCATTCCAGACCGCAATCGCCGGTGAAAGACCATTTCACTGCGCATCCCCCTCACATACCCTCCATGATGGGCAAAGCCTGACAATCCGGAGAATGAGAAGGTTCGCCATCCCAAGCCATAGCCAACCTGTTGGATTCTCGCGTCCTCAGGGTAGTGCCCGCCATCTCGATCACTCACAATGTAGCGATTTTGAAGTGTGTCCAGTTGCTCTTTTGTAAACCCGTCGATCAGGCCGAGTTGCGCTAACAACCAACGCTTCATGTCTGAAATACTGGCATTGACCCCCGCAGCAGGAAGCACTTTGTAATATCGCTTGCTGTGTTCTACCGGACGCCATCGATCATCAAAAAACACATGAGCACTGGCCATTCTTCCATCGACTAAGGCAGCGGCACCCAACGATGCAGTAGGCATCTTCAGTCGCGCAAAAAGATGTCGCTGAACATAATCGCTGAAACCCACACCAGTTCCAGCACGAATCACATCGCCGACTAGGCTAAACGCGACATTCTGATAACTATAACAACTGCCTGGTGCGCAGATGAACGGCACTTCGTTGAGACGAGAGACCATCCTTGAATAGCTGACCCGGTCCTCGACCAGGTTGGTAAAAGCATGGGGCAGAAGGCCAGTGGATTGATTGGCCAAATGGTACACCCGGAGCTTTGACCCAAATTCTGAATCGCTCCACCTGATGTTTGGCAGAAGCTGGCGAACTGGCATTCCCCAACGCAACTGACCTTGCGCCACCGCGACCGAGACCGCTGCAGCGGCAAAAGATTTCGATAAGCTCGCCAACTGAAATAAGGTTTCTTCGGTCACCGGACGAATGTCATCGAGAGACTGAAATCCATGAACCAACATTGGCTGAACTTTGCCATCGACCACCCAAACCACCGCCGCACCGGGAAGCTCCACCGCCCGACGGTGAATTTCTGATTCAAGATCGCTCAAGCCAGCGCTCTGACTCACCTGCGGAACGCCTTCACTGGCAATTGTCGAGTGACTCAGCATCCAGAGTGCGCAACCCTGCAACACCATCGCCACCCTGCGCAGGCTGCGGACATCCATTGCCTTTGTTACGACCGAAAGTTGGGCTAGTAAGCATCGCACTGATGCTTGTACACTCCGACCATCAACCTTCATCCACTTCCCCGGAGACACTGTTTTGGGTCTGATCGTTTTTGGTATCGGTTTTGGCATCATCATGGGTGCGGGCATATTTTTTCTGTTCATCCTGCCTCTACGTAAGGAACGCCAAGCAGAAGAGCAAGCGCGTAAGCGCCTCATCACGAAAAATGATTCGGAGCAGGACCCTGACCCGTCGTAAGAGGCTTAGGAGCCGTTTCCAAGCATCAGATCGACCTGCACAGTCCCAGGGGCTAACGCAATTGCTCCCGAAGTCACCTCAATATCCCCCGGCCTAGCAATCGCATCTCCCGATGCTGAAACCCTGGCCACAACTTCCACCTGATCGAATTCAGCAAGCGACAAACCCGGCATCATCGCCATCGTCTCATCTAAGGTGACTTCTAGGGGCAGATTGATGGCATCCCGGGTTCCAACCGCCAAAGGCATCGGCGGACCATTAAGTGCCCTGGCAAAAACGAACAATCGAGCCCCTCTCGGGATATTTGTGCCAACCGCCGCGGTCACCCTTACAATGATTCGTCGCTGGTCCGCCGAAATCTTCGGGGGAGCGGCCCTCGCCGCGCCCTCCGCATCGCTCAAGAATGATTCAGCCGTAATCGAGGGCGCTTCCTGGGCCCCACTGAGATCCTTGAGCAATCTCTCAATGAGCTCTGCCCGTGGGCCACTGGCATGCACGAGGGCCTGTTCGAACCGCCGTTTTGCAGTGCCGGTATCACCAGATTTAAAAGCCTCCATGCCAAGAATCTCCAACAAACCAACATTTTGCGGTGCCAGCGCTATCGCACGTTCAAACAACACCTTCAAATCAGTGGTCATTTCTCGATCCTGCTGCAGGTATCGCGCCTGAGCCAAAAATCCAACAATTTCACCATCCCCTGGATACCTAAGAACGAGCGCTTCGAAGATCGCCACCGCTTCCGAGAAATCTCCAACCGCCAGCCGCAATTGCCCCAAATAAAACTCAAGCTGCTCGTTAGAAGGCGACACAATTCGAGCTTGCTCGACCGTATCAACCAACTCCAATAGCGTTTTTCGGGATTGAGGCGTGTCCCGGGATTCTAGGATCTTTTCGGTCAAGGTGAGCTCTGCAAGCGACCCCTGAGACAACCCAGAGTCCGAAAACCAAATCCAACTCAGCAGCAGCAAGACTCCAGAACTGATGATGCCAACCGACCGAGCGCTTACCCCACCTGGAAGGCCATCTGCTCGACTGGAATCGAGCGATCGGGGGATTTCCACATCTTCCAGCAAAACTCGCTGGGCTTCCTCGACCTGAATCTCATAGGCCTCTTGATCGAGTTCGCCCTCCTCATAAGCTGCCTCTAATTCTGCCAGTCGCTGACGATGCAAATCGAGGTTCCGTGCGCCTTGCCCCTCGGAGTCGCTCACTGAGCCTCGGCGCATGGCTGATCGAAACGGGAGTAAAATGAAGCACGAGGCCAGCAATGTAAGGCCCAAGGCATAGAGCCAAAAGAGATTCATGGCCGTTCCAACAACCGCTGGACGCGACGCTGCTCGTCTTCAGAAAGCGTATTTCCATCGGAGCGCTTGCGCTTCCAGCCCAGGCTCAACCAAATCCAGAGACCCAATATCCCGAGCCCCAAGGGCCCTAACCAGAGCAACCATGTTCTAGGCGTCAATCTGGGCTCGTAGAGAATAAAATCCCCGTATCGATCATAAAGATAGGTCTCGATCTCGGCATCCGTCTTACCCTCAATCAGCAGTCGGAGGATCGTCTTCCTAAGATCTTGAGCAATCATCGCATCCGAGCCTGCAAGATTCGTGTTAAGACACTGGGGGCATCGAAATTCGGCAATAAGATCATAATACCGAGCCTTGACCCCATCATTCGGAAATGCCTGCGCTTCAATTGCAGGAATTACCTGACCGACGGGGACCGTCAAAAGAACCAAAAGCCCCAGAAGCTTCAGGACCCTCATGAGGCCTCCTGAAACTGAACCAATAGGGGTTTGAGCTTCTCCTCAAAAACACGCTCGGTCACAACCCCCACGTGCCGATATCGGATCACGCCGCGGCTATCGATCACGAAGGTTTCGGGTGCGCCATAGACCCCTAGATCCACAGCCAATGTTCCTTCGGCATCAACAATATGAAAAGCGTAGGGATCTCCCCACTTCCGCAGGAACGCGCGGGCAGCCTCTGGGTCATCGTTGTAATTGACCCCGACAATGCGAACGCCCTCTTCTGAATGAATCCGTGCCAACTCTGCATGTTCGGCAATACAGCTCGGGCACCAGGTCGCCCAAACGTTGATCAGGGCGGCCTCTCCATCGAGCGCAGCAGCGGTAATTTGAGACTCCGGTTGCCACAAACTAGGTAAACTGAATGACGGCATCGATTCGTCGACGCGCTGAGCGGGCAGGTCGTTATGATCAGACAGCGTGAACCCGAGCCCCAACACCCCGACCAAAATCGCAAAGGCGCAGAGGGGTATCAAGACACTTTGTTTAGCCATGCGCCACCTCTAGTTCTCCGCTGTCAGAAGTTTCAGGGGACACCCGTCTCTTTCGGCTTCGATATCGCTGATCAAAAACAGACATCATTCCGCTGAGCGCTATCATGAGCCCTCCAAACCAAATCCAGCGAACAAACGGCTTAATATGGACTCGAACCGCCCAAGCACCCTCCGACAAGGGCTCACCCAACGCCACGTAGAGATCACCCAAAAATCGGGCTTCGATCGCTGCCTCGGTCATCACCGAATTACTGGCCAAATAACGACGCTTTTCGGGAAATAAGGTCGTGACCAACGTACTGTCACGCCGAATTTCTATTCGGCCCTGGTCAGCCACATAATTAGGGCCCTGAACGGCAGTGGTTCCGAAGAATTTTACATCGTACACATCGACCCGCGCCTCAGATCCTGGTGTCATTCTCAAATCAACCTCTTCACTGAGGGTTACCGCGGCAACAATCCCCAGGGCCGAGACCGCAATCCCGGTGTGCCCGACCAGCATTGCATAAAAACTCATGGGTCTTTGAAACAACGCAAGCATCTTGTCCTGTTTGTTGCGTACTTGATACGCCAACGCTTGCACTAGCCCCAAAACGATCCAAATCGACAAACTCCCAATAGCGATCACCCACAGGTTGGGGTTGGGTAACATCAGGGTCAGCCCGATCGATGCTGCGACTGCTATTCCCAGGGTCACAGGTTTGCCTTTGAGTAGCGTTTGTCGATCGGTCTTCCACCACCGGCTGGTTGCGCTCAACGCCATGAGTGCAAGTAACGGCAACATCAATGGCACGAAAACCGCATTAAAATAGGGTGGGCCGATGGAAATTTTGGCCCCACCTGTAAAAGCCTCATAGCCCAAGGGGTAGAGCGTCCCTAGTAGAACAACCAATGCACTGATCGTCAGAATTAAATTGTTGCCAAGGATCAAATTCTCCCGACTGGTGGCCGCAAACGTAATGTTGCTGCGCAGATTCCAGGCGCGGGCGCT
>CAJYBS010000162.1 GCA_913064795.1 uncultured Gammaproteobacteria bacterium | reverse complement strand
CGATCAGTGGAATCCAGAGCGACGATACCCAATTGATATGGTCATCAATGAAAACGGCGAATGGTTTTACCAAGGATCGGTGATCTCGAGGCCGCGCCTGGTCCGCTTGTTTGCAAGCGTGCTGAAGCGGATTGATGCGCATTATTACCTCGTGACGCCAAGTGAAGCCTGCCAGATTGATGTGGCGGACGCGCCCTTCATAGGGATCGGTTTAACGAGAAGTGGTTCAGGGACTGAGCAGGCTTTAGTACTGCTGACAAATGTGGGGGATAAAGTCGAAATCGGTATCGAGCATCCTTTGCTTTTCCGTGAAAGAGCAGGGGTGCTCATCCCTTACGTACAAGTTCGACCAGGGCTAGACGCTAAATTGAATCGAAATACCTACTACGACCTGATGCAGTCTCTGATCGAGTCAGAAACGGCGCCCGGGTTATTTGGTATTTGGAGCAAGGGTCAGTATTTCGAGGTATCCACCCCAGATGTTGGTTGTTGAGCCGCCGTCCAAACAGGCGCTTATAAGACTATTGCGCGACTTGGTCGAAGGCCAGCAAGATCGAAGAACAGTGTTTAGCTGGCAGCAAGCGCTGCTCGCCCAATATGGATGGCAGATTCCTTTGTCGGTTTCAGAAGGCTACTGGTATTTTTACAGCCTTGGATCGTTGCTCGATACGACCTATCACGGCGGGCCGCTGATACGAGAACAAGATTTGTTGGAATACCGCAGCGACCTCGAAGGCGTGGAGTGCAGACAGCGGATTGGTGAGGTCAGTCGTTACCGAGCGCACCAGAGACCTGGTCAAGAACTGATGTGGCCACTCTTTGAGTGCGCACGGGTGGGCAAAGACCTGAACAGACTAGGGTTTAAATCTGTGCGGGGTGTCTTCGAAAAAAGAGAGGCAGTGGTCGAGCAGCTCACGGTCCGTTTTCGGGGTCAACACTTCTTGGTGCTGACGCATCCAGATGACCCCGAAGGGAAAATCTATGTTCTAGGCGAGATGCGCAAGCAAGCCGAGTTGCTTGAGTTGGTTGAAAGGCTCGGTCTTAGACAGCAGGGGTGATGCTTTGGCCTACGGTGCGTTAGAGCAGCTTACATATTGCCATAATTCGGTCCGCCCATGCCCTCGGGAACAACCCAGTTGATGTTTTGAGAAGGATCTTTGATGTCGCAAGTTTTGCAATGGATACAATTTTGCGCATTGATTTGAAATCTTGGTCCTTCCGCCTCTTCAACAATCTCGTAGACGCCAGCTGGACAATAGCGTTGGGCGGGCTCGTCATACTTGGGTAGATTCACTGCAATTGGAATACTGGCATCTCTGAGGGTCAGGTGGCAGGGCTGGTCCTCCTCATGCGACGTGCTGGTCAAGAAAACGCTGCTGAGTTTATCAAACGTTATGACGCCATCGGGTTTGGGATAATTGGGTCGTTTACAGGCTGACTGGTCCTTCAGCTTGGCGTAGTCAGGCTTGGGGTCGGTCCAAGTAAAAGGGAGCTTGCCCCTGAAAATGTACTGATCAACCCAGGCGAACATGGCACCGACCAACATTCCAAATTTGTGTTGAGCGGGCATGATGTTGCGCGCTGTATGCAATTCCTTATAGAGCCAAGAGGCCTCATAGAGTTCGGTGTATCGAGTCAGTGCTTCTCGACCTTCTGATCCATTGGACAGTGCCTCGAAAACAGCTTCCGCGGCAAGCATGCCTGATTTCATTGCTGTATGAGTCCCTTTTTGCTTTAGGTTGTTTAAAAAGCCAGCATCGTCTCCAACAAGAAGTCCACCAGGAACAATCAACTTTGGCAGCGCTTGAAAGCCACCTTTGACCACGGCTCGGGCGCCGTAGGCGACGCGTTTACCACCTTCAAGTGTTTTTCTGATTATTTTGTGTTGTTTGAAGCGTTGGAACTCATCGAAAGGGGATAGATGCGGATTGCTATAGCCCAGGTCAACAATGAGTCCGATGGCAACTTGATTATTTTCAAGGTGGTAGAGGTAGGAGCCCCCGAGGGTTCCTCCCGGACCAAAATCGAGGGGCCATCCTACGGTATGCACGACTTTCCCTGCTTGATGTTGGCTCGGGTCGACATCCCAGACTTCCTTGAACCCGATACCATAGTGCTGAGTATCCGAGTTTGCATCGAGTTCGAATTTTGCAATCAGCTGTTTGCCAAGATGGCCTCGGCAGCCTTCGGCGAAGAGGGTGTACCGGCCGTGCAGCTCATAACCGGGAACGAAGCTTCCCTTTTGCTCGCCGTTTGCATCAACACCCATATCCCCGGTTGCAATGCCTTTCACTGAGCCATCTTCATGATAAAGAATTTCGCTGGCCGCGAAGCCGGGGAAAATGTTTACTCCAAGTGCTTCCGCCTGTTCTCCGAGCCATCGGCATAGATTTGCGAGACTCGTAGCATAGTTGCCCTCGTTGTGCAGGGCAGTAGGGATGAACAAAGAGGGTAGACGCATTCCCTGATGGTCATCAGCCAATAAGTAGACGTCGTCGGCTGTGACCGGATTTGTGAGCGGTGCACCCATCTCTTTCCAGTCGGGAAACAACTCATTGAGCGCGGTAGGTTCTACAACAGCGCCTGATAAAATGTGCGCGCCAATCTCTGAGCCCTTTTCAACTAAGCACACTGAAAGCTCGCGATCCGCCGCGATGGCGAGTTGAGAAAATTTGATTGCGGCGCTCAGGCCAGCGGGCCCGCCGCCTACAATCACGACGTCAAATTCCATTGATTCGCGTTCCATGGGTCGTTTCTCCGATTGGGGGCATTGTGATGGGCGCTATTGTAAGAAAAGTCGCGAGGGAAGGGAAATCAAGGCGTCATCAAAAAGCATCGATCAATGACGGTGATTGTGAGTGATAAAGCCCAAGTCGCAGTAAAAACAGTGGGTTGAGTCGTTTTGACGGTCTGCTCAGCGGATCAGTGAGCTTGTAAAAATGATGTTAAAACGGCAGAATACGCCCCTCAAAAATACGCCAGAAGCTCGTGGATCGAGGTGCTGGGTCAAATTTTTTCACAAAGCAGAGGATGTCCATGAAAATTCTGGTTACAGCCAAGCGCGTGGTCGATTACAACGTCAATATTCGAGTTTTGGCAGATCAATCCGGCGTGGATCTTAACAACGTTAAAATGTCGGTAAATCCTTTTGACGAGATAGCGATTGAGGAAGCAGTACGGCTCAAAGAGGCGGGCAAGGCTGAGGAAGTGGTTGTCGTGTCGGTTGGTGCGACGCAATGCCAAGAACAGCTCAGAACAGCGCTGGCCCTGGGTGCAGACCGGGGAATCTTGGTGGAAACCGACGAGGACATGCAGCCTCTGGCGATTGCTAAAGTGCTAAAAGCGGTGATCGATAAGGAATCCCCCAAGCTCGTTATCACTGGAAAACAAGCGATCGACGGGGATAACTCACAGACGGGCCAAATGCTGGCTGCTCTTGCAGGACTTTCTCAAGCAACCTTCGCATCCGAGATAGAGCTCGAGGAAGACTCGGCGACAGTAACCCGGGAGATCGATGGCGGATTAGAAACGATTTCAGTGACGCTGCCTGCGGTTGTGACAACCGACTTGAGACTCAATGAGCCAAGATATGCTTCTTTACCGAATATTATGAAGGCAAAGAAAAAGCCCATCGATGTAATGAGCCCAGCCGATCTTGGGGTGGATGTGGCCCCTCGAGTGAAGACTCTAAAAGTTGAGCCCCCAGCAGGCCGAGCTGCGGGCATCAAAGTTGAATCCGTTGAAGAACTGGTTGATAAATTGCGAAATGAAGCGAAGGTGATCTCATGAGTCTTTTAGTTGTTGCTGAACACGATCAAAACACGATCAAGGTACCCACCCGGGTAGCGGTTGCTGCTGCCCAAGCCATTGGCGGTGAGATCCACCTATTGGTGGCAGGAGAGGGATGTCAGGGCGCAATCGATGCTGCTGCACAGATTGAAGGGGTGTCAAAGGTTTTGGCGGTTGATCACGCCAATTACGGACACGCATTAGCTGAAGAAATGTCTGCTTTGATCGTTTCATTAGCGGAAGGGTATACCCACATTTTGACTGCAACGACAACCTCGGGCAAAAACTACATGCCGCGGGTCGCGGCGCTCCTGGATGTCGCGCAGATTTCAGACATTATGGCTGTGGAATCGGCAGATACGTTTCAACGTCCGATTTACGCCGGTAATGCGATCGCAACGGTCCAGAGTTCAGACGCAGTAAAGGTGCTAACTGTTCGGGGGACAGCATTTGACCCGGTCAGTGCTGAAGGCGGTAGTGCGAGCATTGAAGTGCGAGAAGGGCCAGCGACCGCTGGGCTCTCGTCCTGGGTGCGTGAAGATGTTGTTGTCTTAGAACGTCCAGAACTGACCGCCGCGAGCATTATTGTTTCAGGCGGACGGGGTATGCAAAATGGCGAAAACTTTGCAATGCTCGAGAGCGTCGCTGACAAGCTGGGCGCGGCTCTTGGAGCCTCTCGAGCCGCTGTGGATGCAGGCTTCGTGCCCAATGATATGCAGGTGGGGCAAACCGGAAAGATCGTCGCGCCCGATCTCTACATCGCCGTAGGTATAAGCGGAGCGATTCAACATTTAGCGGGTATGAAAGACAGCAAAGTGATTGTGGCGATCAATAAAGATGAAGATGCACCGATCTTTCAAGTGGCAGATTATGGACTGGTTGCGGACTTGTTTAAGGCCGTGCCAGAGTTGGACGGTCAGCTTTAAAACCCTCAACACGTCTGTGGTGCCAGAGAGCACTTAAGGTCGATTCAAAGCCTCCCGTTGGAGGCTTTGTCTTTTCTGGCGCTGAGGTTCTCGAGCGCTGAAGTTTTGAGGTTTCAGTGTTTTTAAAATAGCCAATCTCTAAAGCCAGAATGCGATCAAGTTCTCACATGACAACGGCCTTAACCTATAAACCTTCAATCCATAAACCTGCAATCTATAAATCCTCAATCGATAAAGCCTGTCTTTTATTGAGGCTTTGATTTTAAAAGTGCCTAATGGGTAAGCCATCGAGTGTTAGAACGAAGGTCCAAAGTAGACAAACGCCAGTAGGCTGTACTGATCCCGGCGTTTTTTAGTGGCCAACAAGCAGGTTCAGCGAGGCTCAGTGGGTAATGTCGAATTTCCGCAAAGTTTTGAGGCTGGGCCAACCTTGATGCGGCGCATCGCAGAAGGAAACGTGCAGACGCCTCATTCCGAAAACTCCGTAGACTGGTACTGTAATTCTGTACGGGCGTAAGGCAACCAAGAGGCGTTTTAAGGGCGCTCTGTCGCCTCGCCTTGCGAATTGGCCTATCGGCTATCCTTGAATCAGGATTGCTCTGCTAGCCATTCATCGTCACTGTCGGCGGTGAGATGCTCGAACAGAACAGTCGATAAGTAACGCTCTCCAGTGTCTGGCAGCATCACACAGAAGGTGCTGCCCTGGGGCGCTGCCTGGGCAACTTTGAGTGCGCCGGCCATGGTTGCGCCACAAGAGATTCCGCAGAAAATACCTTCCTC
>CAJYBS010000161.1 GCA_913064795.1 uncultured Gammaproteobacteria bacterium | reverse complement strand
GGCCGGCAGCCTCGAGAGTCAGTTCGGTGATTCGCTGCTGAATTTCGGTGCCGTTGAGTTTTAAAATCGACGATTCGGGTCCAGGGTCACCTCCTGCAGCGACCCGAGCAAGGGTGCGCATTTCGGTGAACTCAAGGGCGAGTAACTCTGCTTCGAGGACTCCGACTTTGTTCTTAAAGTTTGGGAGATCAAGGAGCGTCCCATCTCCCACTTTAATTTTTTCAGCATTGACTTTTGCTTTCTCGAGCCCGAGCACCGAACTCTGGATGCCGGCCAGACCAGAGCGTTCATGGGCGAGCAAACCTTTGGCGTAAGTCCAGCCCTTGCCTTCCTCGCCAACCCGGTTTTCTACCGGCACTTTGACGTCGGTTAGGTAAACTTCATTCACAGAATGACTGCCGCCCAAAGTGATGATGGGGCGAACCTCGACGCCAGGGTCGTCCATGGGGATGAGTAAAAAAGTGATCCCTTCTTGCTTGGCGCCGTCGCTGCTGGTTCGGGTCAGACAAAAGATCCAGTGCGCGATGTGAGCGAGAGTGGTCCAAATTTTTTGTCCATTGACCAAATAATGTGAACCGTCATCACTCAGCACGGCCTTGGTTTTTAGGTTTGCAAGGTCCGAGCCCGCGCCAGGTTCTGAGTAGCCTTGGCACCAATTAACGCTGCCGTCTCTGATTCCGGGTAAAAATCGCTGTTGTTGTTCCTCGCTGCCATAATTCATCAGGATCGGCGCCAACATGCCCACCCCAAAAGGGAGCTGAGGCGGCGTGGGTTGCTTGCCCATCTCCGAGTCGAAAATGTAACGTTGGGTGGCGGTGAAGCCCGGCCCGCCAAAGTCCTCGGGCCACTTTGGTACATCCCAGCCGCCTTGCGCTTTGAGTGCATCAAACCACTTCGAACGCTCAGTCCATAGAGCCATACCCGATGGGACATTGTCATCAATGAAGTCTCTAACCCTTTTTTGGAAGGCAAGGTCCTCGCTGCTAAATGAGGTTTCCATAGTGATCTCCTAATCTAAAATGTGACCCGGGTTCTGGCGCCTAAACGAGTGCTATTGTGCTGCATTGGCCAAGACCCAACAAGGCCGCCGGCTCAGCTTTTGTACCTGATAACAAAAACGTTCCGCCGCGGTGATTGATTCAAAATCTCCGACCCGAAGTCTGTACACCGGTGTTTTACCCAGCTCGAAATGATGACTGATGGTAAACGGCAGCGCGCGGGTGAGCTCTGGTAACTCATCCTGAATGAGCCGCCAGAGATCAATCGCGGCATCTTTTGAGCGCATTGCGCCTAATTGAGTTCGAATGACAGGAATTTGGAGTCCTCCTGAGGCCGGTTGAAGTTGGGCTTTGAAATCTTTGGGGAGCTCAAAATTCCACACCCGATCCGTGGTTGGACGCTTGATTGGCGGTTTGGTCTCTTGTAGAGCGAGAAAGGAGCGGTCGATGGCCTTCTCGTAACCTTGACCTGCGGCTTTGGCCAGCCAGTATTTAGACGCTTCTGGATTCTTCGGCACGCCGGAACCGGTCTCGAGCATCAGGCTGACTTGATACTGTGCGGGCCCGTGACCCTGCTGCGCGGCACTGAGATAAGCGTCGTAGGCTGCTTCCAGGTCGACTGGAACGCCTTCACCAAAGCGGTGCATCATACCGATGATGGTTTGGGCACGAGGATTGCCTCGGTTGGCAATCTTTAAAAAAGCCCGATGGGCAGCGGCGTAGTCATTGGAGCGATAGAGGTTGGCTGCCTGCTCAAAGGTCGGCAGATTGTCGTCGCTTTGGTCCGCCAAAGCCGAGAACGAGCAACAAAGCGCCAAGAGGACGATTGAGCACCTCGATCGCCAGCGACAAACCGGTCTAGAGATACTGATGGTGCAAGGTATCAAGGATCTTAAAGAATTCATCCCGAGTCTCGTTAATGATATCCGCGACCGGTCGCACCGCATCGATGCGACCGGCAACCTGTCCTGAAAGCGGAATCGCGGCTTCCATATCACCGCCGAAGTAAAGGGCTTGAGCATCGCCGAATTCAGGCATGATGTTGTCTTCAGCTTGGGCTTCAAGGCGGGCAGTGCGGTCTGTTCGAAGCGCTCGGAGCGCCGGCGAATGAAATTTGTTTAAAAACACAGTGCCTGTCTCGGGCGCATCAATAATGGCATCTTTCCAGTTCTGGTGGACCGGAGATTCTAAGGCCGACACCATACGGGTTCCCATCTGGACGCCTTCCGCTCCCAACGCAAAGGCGGCGGCCATCGTAGCACCATCGACCATACCCCCTGCGGCAATGATTGGCACATCGACTTTGGAGCGAACCAGCGGCAGCAACACCATTGAGGCGACTTCTGTTGGGTTTTTAAAGCCCCCGCCTTCTCCGCCCTCAACGATGAGCCCATCAACACCTGCGGCGACCGCTTTTAGCGCCGCGCTTAAGGTAGGAACAACGTGAAATACGGTGAGGCCTGCACTCTTGAGCTGTTCAGTATAGCGAGTCGGGCTACCGGCTGAAGTGGTTACAAATTGAACACCTTGGTCGATGACAAATTGTGCAATTGACGGATCCCGGACGAAGGCTTGGGCGATGTTGACGCCAAACGGCTTGTCGGTCAGCGTTCGCATCATCTTAATTTCTTCTTTGACCGCATCGAGTTCACCGGAGCTGGTTTCAATGATTCCAAGACCACCGGCATTTGAGACGGCTGATGCAAGGGCTGAACGGGCGATCCAGCCCATAGGGGCTTGAACAATCGGTATCTCCACGCCAAGCATTTGGGTCACTCGGTTTTGGTACGGCATAGGGGCTCCTGATCACGGTTAACAAAGCGTTGGTAGATGTAGTTGATATTTGATTCAAAATGCGTGGTTTCGACTAAATCAAAATGGTTCATAGGGAATGTGGGGAAATAGACATCGCCGGACACATCAATGTCCAGGGTGGTCAAGTGCACCCAATGTGCGTCTTGGATCATTGCTGCGTAGAGTTCCCCGCCACCCACCACGAATACGGGACGGGCGCTGCTCGCAGCGAATGCCATGGCGGTGTCAATTGAGTCGAATACTTCACAGCCGTCGCGTCGGTAGTCGAGCTGCCGGGTCACGATCAGGGTGAGCCGCCCCGGTAATGGACGGCCAATAGATTCAAATGTTTTCCTACCCATCACCAAACAACCGCCATCAGTGATTTTCTTGAACAGCGCTTGTTCGCCCTTGACCTGCCATGGGATGTCTGAGCCCCGACCAATGACGTGATTACGGCTCCGAGCTGCAACGATGGCATAGCTCGGGTTCACATCCGCTCCACGGTCTCGATACCGAGCAGCTCTAGACCGGTCTTGAGCGTGTTTGCCGTCATTTGAGCAAGTTGTAGGCGGCTGATTTGAACCGCATCAGGAGCGGATAAGACCGGGCAATGCTCATAAAAGCTCATGAACAAGCCAGCGAGTTCATAAAGATAGTTGCACAGGACATTGGCTTGATAGTCGTCGAGATAGGTGTCTAGGGCCTCACTCATTTGTAAATTTTTAAGCGCCAGGGCGCGTTCTTGGGGCGCGCTGAGATCAAAGTTCGTTGGCGGGTCGGTCATGGTGAGAGATGACTTTCGGATCAGGCTTTGTATTCGGGTGTAAGCGTACAATAGGTAGGGTGCAGTATTGCCCTCAAAGGCCAGCATTGTTTCCCAATCAAAAATATAATCGGTGGTTCGATTTTTTTGGAGCTCAGCATATTTGATCGCCCCAATCCCCACCACTTCTGCGATGCGTTGACTGTCCTGTTCAGACAGACCTTGGCTCCGAGCAGCGAGCAGATTTTTAGCTCTATCAACGGCCTCCAGCGCAACATCAATGAGTTTGACGTCAGCGCCGTCTCTGGTTTTAAAAGGTTTTCCATCTTCCTTGAGAACGAGCCCAAACGGCAGATGCTGGGTCATCACGTGGTCCGGGATAAAAGCCGCTGCCCGAGCAACCGCAATCACCTGTTTGAGGTGGAGCTGCTGGGATGCGCCCACAACGTACAGGATGCGATTGGCTTTTAACGTGTGATGGCGATACCGCAATGCGGCGAGATCGGTTGCAAGGTAGGGAAAGCCTCCGTCTGTTTTTTGGACCATGGCGGGTAACGGCTGATCATTTTTGCCCTTGAATTCATCCAAAAAAACGCAGAGGGCGCCATCGGATTTTTCGATGAGACCGAGCTCCATAAGATCCGCAACCAAGGGCTGTAAATCGTCATTGTACTGACTCTCAGGCATCGCATGGTCGCGGGTCAATGTGATGTTAAGTTGGTCGTAGACCCGCTGGCCATGATCCATCGAGGTGTTGATAAAGGTCTGCCAGAGCGCTTTGAGCTCTGGGTCGCCTGCTTGTAATCGCACCACATAGGCTCTGGCCTTCTCTGCAAAGGCCGTGTCCTCTCTGAATCGTTTGCTGGCGACCTGGTAGAAAGCCTCCAAGTCACTCAGCTGAGCGGATTCCGTTGATGCTTCAGCTTCATCAAGATAAGCCAGAAGGCTGCCAAACTGAGCGCCCCAATCTCCGACATGGTTGGCTCTGATCGGGGTATGCCCGACGTGCTCAAGGACTCGGACAACAGTATCCCCGATCACCGTGGAGCGCAGGTGTCCGATATGCATCTCTTTGGCCAGATTGGGAGAGCTATAATCGACCACAATGCGCTCTGGCTTCTCAACGGTTGGTTTGGTTGCTAGAAGTTGTTTCGATAAGGCATGAGCAAGATAACTGTCGGTAAGGGTAATGTTAATAAACCCCGGGCCAGCAACCTCAGCAGTGAATTCTGAGGGTTCGGGTAAGGCCGCCACGACGCTTTCCGCTAACGCTCTAGGATTTTTTTGTAATCGTTTCGCCGCGCTCATGACACCATTGGCCTGATAATGGCCAAAGGCTGCGCGTTGGGATTGGCGAATCATCGGGCTGGGCTGATCGATCCCCGCCTGGGTCATGGCAAGGGCCAGTTGTTGTTCTAGAGACTGCCGAATGTTCATGATACGCCCAAGGATAAATGGGCAGAGTATACCAGTTTGGTCACAGCTTTCGGGGGATCAATCTCTGGCTAATTGCTTCGATTCAGAGATTACCAGGGTCTCGGCAGCATCTGGTCTGCCTGGGGCCAACCCGGTTTTTCGGCGGTTGCGCGGGCGATTGCAGCTTTCAGCGCAGCATGAGAGAAAGGTTTGTTGAGGTTCTCCCAAGGTATTTCCCCCAGGAGCTGTTGGTGAAGACGTGATTGGGCGCTGGCCGAAACAATCAGCCCGCGCTGTTGGGATTTCGTCGCTAAAACCAAACGAAGAAAATCTCGACTTCCCCAACGCGGAAGGACGAGCTCACAAACGATCAGATCGAGTTCCTGCGCCCGGCGCTCAAAAATTGTCTTTGCGTTGCGACCATCGCTGGCTCTGAAAACACGAAAACCCTGGGCTTGGAGAGTAAGTGCTATAAAGTCTTGGAGTTCAGGCGTTGGCTCAACTACGAGTGCGTAGGGTTGATGC
>CAJYBS010000160.1 GCA_913064795.1 uncultured Gammaproteobacteria bacterium | reverse complement strand
GCGTGACCCTGAAGCGATTCTCCTTGGAGATACAGTGATATCGGCTCGCCTTCCCCTGTAAACTCTCGCCACCAAAAACCATCGATCCCCATAAACACCCGCTGTTTTTTTCGCAAGAAGTTGACCGGATACTGCCGGCCATCAGCGAGCGTCACAATCATCGTCCGCTGGGCCCGTTCACCGGTTGGGTTCAACCGGATATCCTCTGAGACACGTGCGTTAGTATCCCCCGTCGTAAGGACCCGATAGCTCACCAATGCCAGCAGTGTAATAACAATGATAATCCCGGCTTTCTTCACCCAGGCTTTTTTCATCCCAGCTTTTTTCATCCCAGCTTTTTTCATCCCAGCTCTCGGTATTGAGGATTTCCTCAAAACCAGTCATTTGATATGAGATTAACGCGGCGCAGCCCGACCGACAAATCGATGACTCAAAAGAGATGACTCTATTGATCGGTCTTAAATTCATCAAAAACGACCACCTTTAACCCTCCATTTAATCAAGCATGTTCAGCAAGCCCGGAGGTGAGCCCATGACCCAGGCCCAGGCCCTTCGATCACCCTTCGACTGACTACCCCTGACAGCAGACCCTCGATTCGCGCTTAACCTATTGATGCTGCTTTTTATTTGCGACCGACTGCCCTCGGGCATCCATCGTCTCGACCACTTGATTCAGTTCAGCCGATGATCTTTATAAGCAAGACTCATCGCACCGGCACCGGGCTTTGGGGTAGGATGGCAGGTCGTAACTCAGCGGCCTGACATGCAAACCTCGTCACCATCCCCAAAAACACCCGTTCGACGGATCAACGGCTGGATCACCGTGGCGCTGGTCGCCTTGGCCGCGGCAGTGGGTCAGGCCTTTGGCCGCTTTAGCTATGGGGTGTTACTACCTGCGATAAGAGATGATCTGTCGATATCAAACACCCTGGCGGGATTGGTGGGCTCAGCCAACATGGGCGCCTATCTGTTGGGGACCCTTTTTGTCGCTTGGGCAACCGCGCGTTATCGGCTCATCAGCGTCATGCGTTTCGGCCTTTTATGCGCGACCGGCGGCTTACTGATCGCTGGACTCGCCGATACGCCTCTTGCCCTCGCCTGGGGCCTTCTGATCGCGGGAATTGGCGGCGCTTGTCTCTGGATACCCGCACCTGTGATCGCCGCTGATGCTTTGCCTGCTAACAGACGACACCTTGCCGTAGGCCTAATGGGATCGGGAATCGGCTTGGGGATTATGTTTGTCAGTCTCTTGAGCGGCTCTTTGCGGTCGAGTCAGGGCGATGCGGCCTGGTCGACAGTTTATCTCATCCAGTTTTTGGTCGGACTTCTGCTATTGGTATTAACCCTCGCCTTCGTTCGCCATGCTCAGACTCAGCCCGGGGGTAAATCGGGATTTGGCGGCTTTGAGGCGCTCAGGCGCATGCGAGGTTGGGCGCCTATGATTTTGGCCTACTCAACCTTCGGATTTATGTATTTGTTGATTTTAGGGTTTCTAACCACACGGCTTGAAGACGACAGCGGCTGGACAAGCCAAGATGCAGCCGTAGCCTTTAGCCTGATGGGTTTTGCCATGATTTTCGGCGGCCCAACCTTTGCCGCGCTCGCCAATCGCTTCAGCACTCGATTAGCCGTCGCGTTAGCCTTTGGGCTATGGCCGGTGTTTGTCACGATCGTCATCACAGGATTTCAGTTACCCACGCTCATCGCCTGTATTGGCCTTGGATTTTTATTCAGCGCAATTCCAACACTGATGACGCTTTATGTTGTCGAAAACACCACCACGGAGGACTACGGCCCATCGTTTTCCGCAGCGACCCTAGCGTTTGGCGTCGCTCAAGTTCTCTCGCCGCCGATCGGCGGATATTTAGCAGACCTCAACGGCGATTTCACTTTCGTCTTCGCGCTCGCCGCCCTGCTCGGCGTCGTCGGGCTAGTGATCACGCTCCGGTTGCCCAAATCCATGTAACGTTTGGTTCGACAAAGTGCTCTCATCAACAGCTGGGCTGATGCGCCTTTTTGGATCCTATTGTTATTTCGGGCGCTTTCTCGCTGCATTTTTTTGCCGTTGCCGCGATCGTTTCTTAGAAACTCGCAGATCGTCGACGCAACAAGAGATCCAAGCTCAGCCTTTCAAGGCTGTAATCCTTTTATTTAGACATAACGCTGGCACTTTTGAAAAATTTCGACGCCACGCGCCCAGGGGTCAGGAAAGTGTTCCCGGAGTCGCTTGGACCGAATTTCTAAGCTCACATCCTTCCCTGAGCGGGCAACACCAATCAGGTCCCCAAGCCTTCCCTCGCCCTCACCCAAACAACATCGATCATCCACCGCCGCCATAATATAGTCTCGACCCGACATGCTCGCAGATGACTGATAAAAATCGCAGGACTGAACATAAGGGAAGCGCACGTCGTCAAGATCAGGGAGGGCCTCCCCAGACCGATTGAGGTGCATCAAGTCGATCAAGATACCCGCATTTGGATGATCAACTTTGGAGACAAATTCTTTGGCATGGCCGAGTGACTTGATACTGGTAAATTCACCAAATTCTAAGCAGACTCGAAGCCCCTCCTCCGCTCGATCGCAGATTGCTCGAAACTGGCTGATCGATGCCTCAAGGTCGGTGTGCCGAGATACCATCAGAAGGTTCCGGGCGCCCAAATCCAAGGCAACATCGACCAGCAATTTATGGGTATCTTCCGCACCATCGCCTGGCTCGAGCCACCCTACCTCGACATCGACGAGGCTAATACCGGTATCAAGCATTGCTCGACGAGTCTTGATTAGCGCATCAGGACCCCAAGTTGTTTTTGGATCCACCCACATACCCGAAGACAAAAAACCTGCCTCAAAGGCAATACGAGGAATATCCCAAGGCATCGCATCAGGTACGCAACCCGCAGCTAGCGCCCAAAGCGGCTCTGTCATCTTTACTGCCTCCTTTGATCCACAAGAACAATCTATCTTAATTGCCGACCTGCTGAAACTCTCACCCGAGGTGACCTTTGTCGTGTGTTGTTTCTGGCGGTAGGATCAAGTCATTCAAGGCCAAAACCCAATCGTCGAGCCTCACCCTAGATGGCAATTCGATGGTTTCATTGCCCAATGGGCTCATGGCACATTGAGGTACCCAGGGATATCCTGCAGATCCCCTGGGACAAAGCCCCTTGCCCCATGACTATCACGTTAAACCTTTAGGAAGCGCCTAGTTGATGCTTTACGGCCTAAGGACGGACGTCGAGTTAAGACAGACCCCTCCCGTTCTTTTTTTAGCCCAAATTCCGCACAAACCCGATCAAAGGCGCTACCCTTTACGATAATTCACCAACAAGGCAGAACCATGGCAAAGTCAGCAAAAGAAACCATCGAAGAATTTTGGCGCATTCAAGACAACCGAATCTACAGTGCCCTAACAGACCTTTTTGCTGAGGAAGCCGTTTTAGTGGATCCCTTTTTTGGGACCTTTGTAGGCAAAGAAGCCATCGGAGCCTTTATGATGAAAATGAATCAGGAAATGCAGACGCAACAAACCCATTTTGAGGTTTCAGAAATTGAGGGTGGCGGCGAAACCGCCTGGGCACAATGGGTGGCGGTCACACCCCAGGGTCGGGTCGATGGGTGCGGACTCTACCGGGTGAAAAACGGCGAAATCACTTATTACAAAGACTACATGAACGCGCCAACAGGCTAGGTTGCAGCACGGGTCCAGCGAAGTATCAGCGATTCATCGGCCCCGATCGGAGAGATATTGATTGGCTCGCAGCACGGCATTCTCATAGATGTTCATGTAAAACAGCGCGTAGTCGAGTTGATGATAGGTCCCTAAAGCTTCTCGGGGAAATTGTTTGGGCAGTTCCGCCGCTGCGATCAGCGTCCCTTGCTCGCATTTCGCCCAGGTTAACCCTTTTATTGGCGAGGTCAGGGGACGATAGACTTGTCCAGTGGGGGTGTCATCACTGCTCCCAATATTTGCGTTGAAGACCCCAACGGGTTCGAGCGCGCCAAGATTCAATGCTGCATCCGCCCGCACCTCATCGACCTTCCAAGACAATGGATTGGTACACAGATGCGAACCGTCTCTTGGCATCAGCGCCCCTCCGTCGGGCATCGTGTCCCAGCTCAAAACACAGCCCGTGTCGGTCGCTGACTCACAAGCACGGACATGGCGTAAACCCTCAAACCAAGCTCGGGCAATGGGTCTGATCGTTGTACCAGGCAGGTAAGCGGCAACCATGCTGCGATGCAAATCGCTCGGATCAACAACCTCTTCAATCAATCGCTGTAAATGATGGCTACCTTGACTATGCCCAGCCAGAATGAAGGGCTTGCCTTGATTTTCTTTGATCAGGAAGTGCTCAAACGCACGCCGGACATCTTGGTAAGCAAAATCGAGTAACGCCTCCCGCTCAGCATCAGACTCAATAAAGTAGGTAAAAATATTAGCCTCGCGATACCTCGGCGCATAGATGTCACAACAGCCATTAAATACGCTCGCCTGATTCGCCATCATAAAATGCGTGTTCTCTTCTGTTGCAGAGTTTTCATTCATTGGGGACGTCCAAGTGGCCTGATTCATGAGCCCCGTTGGATGTACAAAAAATACATTGACTGCCTGCTCCGGCTCATCGGCGCCTAACCGTGGGCGCAGTAACGACGCATCGGTCCCAATGCCCTGGGGGATTTGATCCGCTGAATCTTCTAGCTCTGGGTGCGCTGCCCAATTGACCCGTCGCGCGTAATCAGGGGCTAAGGCCGCAGTACTGGGCTCGAAGGAGCCAGAAGGTTTATTGATGACTACGAAAGCTTTCATCATCATCGTTCCGCCTGACTCCGTATTAAAGACAAAGAGCCCTAAGAGAAGAGTGACAGCAAGAATAATCAGCCCACCGCTTATGAATTTACTGTTCACGTCACTCCCTGCCTTGATTAAAAACGATGATTCAAGCTCTGACGCTCGGCTCATCCATTTAACAATTTAAACGATTTACCTGTTTACCTGTTTACCTGTTTGCTGATGGACTTAATTGTTTGTTCACCGAGGCACCCATTCGCTCTGTGATTCAGTCACTCAGTCATCGTTGAGTCTATCTCCAAGAACCCATCACCGAAATCAGCGCAGCGCCCAAGGAATGTTCTGACCGATGCTCAGGGGAACAACCCCTTAATCGCATCGTTTTAGGCGATCAATCGTGACCCCAACGCGTTGCAACCTTGGAAGAAAGGTTTCGAATCAAAATAAAGGGGTGAAGTCGTGCTAGGCGACCTCACATGAGGCTCACCCGAGAGCCAACGGTTTTCTGACGTTGACTTAAATGACTCAATGGCTGATTCATCCGCCAAGACACCGTTTCTTGTGAAGCATTGATAAAAAATTTTAATCGGATCTTAAAATTTCACACAATCATAACATAGCCCTTAATTAATCTTTACGAAGCTCCTTTAACTTGCACGCCATGGATTTGAAGGAGTTGCCTGTGAAGCGACTGACCCTTTTCTTGTGCT
>CAJYBS010000159.1 GCA_913064795.1 uncultured Gammaproteobacteria bacterium | reverse complement strand
GCTGTGCGTTATGACAGCCATTGGGGAGGCTACAGACCACGCTGACCGCCATTTCAGAATCTATGTGCAACAACGCGCCAGTATTCAAACCACTAAAAAAAATACCATCCTCAGAGACGTAGACCATATTAACGTGGTAGTTGTTGGCAAAAGGTGGGCCGCCCCGAGTGAGCGGATCAAATCGTTGCCCCACCCATTGCTGACCGTTTTTCGTGATGTACAGGCCCCAGATGAACTCACGGGTCAATACATTAAAAACGAGCAAGGAGTCATACCCCGTCGAGGTTAAAAACAACAAATGATCCCGGCGCGAGATTTCATGACAGTGCTTGAGATAGTCATTGCGATAAGAGGCGATTAACTTAAAGTCAGGGGTATAACAAAACAGCTCATCACTGGCCGCGATCCAGACTGCATCCTCTGTAAACTCGATACCCCGCAGTCCACGATCCCAAGCCTGTCCGGAATCATCAATTTCTCCGCTGTTCCAGTCGATCGTTTGTGTCACCTGCTGGTTTTGAAAGTCAATCACATAAACGCCGCCATGACTCTGCCCTTTCTGACTCCCGCGTACAACCGAAGTCGCAATCAGCGAGGGCAGCCCGTTCACGGTGCTGCACTCAGACGGTCTTGCTCAGGCAAAACTGGGTCAAGCACCT
Source organism: uncultured Gammaproteobacteria bacterium (assembly GCA_913064795.1). GTDB lineage: Bacteria > Pseudomonadota > Gammaproteobacteria > Pseudomonadales > Azotimanducaceae > UBA9926. Next base: position 4,848 of record CAJYBS010000159.1, on the reverse strand, counting down.
CACGAAGCACGTCCAGATCTGAACCGAAACGCTTCCAGGTTGCCAAAGAGCCCTGATAGATCGGTTGGCGCACCTGCTCAGAACTCGCAGTTCGAACGGCTCGCTTGGTTTCATGAAAGTTGACGCAGCTCTGCTCAAACTCTAGTCCACAAAACTCTAGGAGCCGCCTGACCTGGGTCTCAAGATCGGAGACAACATTCTCGTACTCGACATGAAGCACCTGCCCGGGGAGTACCGCGTCCCAGTGAGTCATCATGCGCTCGTATTCTAGATAAAATTCTCCAAGCTCAAAAAGATCGTAGGTAAAGGTCTGACCTTTTGCAAAATGTTGTTTGAAGCAGCCGACACAGCTGTCCATTGGATGCCGGCGCGCATCGATAATTTTAGCATTCGGCAGTATGGCCTTGATGAACCCCACATACGCAAAATTATTTGGCATCTTATCCGTAAAAAAAGGAGCGCTGCCTCGATGACGCTGGGTTTGACTCAGGTACTGTTTCCCGAGCGCGGTCAGCTCCTCTGACGTCAGTTCCGGCATCGACATCGGAAATGTACGGCCGTGGGCTTTATTCGTTACCGATTGTGCAATCATGCTGATGTCCGGTAACTCGCTCGTCCCATCCACCAAACTGTGACTGGCCAAGATCTGCTCGAGCAATGTCGAGCCCGAGCGTGGCAATCCTAGGATAAAAATAGGGTCTGGGTCTCTGCAGCCCGTCCCCATCTGTGCTTGATGCTCAAAAAACTCGAGACTGAAAGCCTTCCTTATCTTTTCATGCGCAACCTCGGTTTGGACCGGATCATAGGCAATCGTTTCACGATGGCGCCGGTTCGCTAATTCATAGTAGCGAAACGCTGCCGCATAATCTGCTTTATCCTCGTACGCCTTCCCCAGCGAAAACGCGAAATGAACCTGGCAATCAATGGGTAAAGCGTTATTGCCAACACGCTCCTCCATACCAGCGATCTCCTGATCGCTGAACTTGAAAGTCTTTAAATTGGAGAGGCTGTAATAGATCTCACCAAAATCTGGACGGAGTTCGATTGCTCGTCGATAGGCTGCGACCCCACCGTCTTGATCCCCGACGGTTTTAAGCACATGACCCAGACCTAGATAAGCTCCGGATAAATCAGGGTCAAGGTCTACTGCTTTTCGATAGGCCTCAATCGCGGCCTCAGGTTGCGCCGCCATGGCCAACGCTGCACCATAAAAGTAATGCGTCACAGCGTTAGCGGGATCCAAGCGCACGGCCTCTTGAAGCGCCTTAACGGCCTCTTCAAATCGATTAAGCTCCTTCAAGACAGAACCAAGATCGTGCCAAGCCGCGACAAAGCCTGGCGCGATCTCTGTAATTCGCACCAGAAGTTGCTCGGCGTCGTCATAGCATCGAGCATTGATGGCAATCCGCGCCAACAAAAGTGCCGCATTCACATCTCGTGAGTTCTCTTGCAGCAATGACTGCGCCTGTTTTTCAGCCTCTCGAAACTGACCCTGAGCAAAGAGTCGAGTCGCTTGCTCTAATTTAGCTTGCTGCGGAGACAACTGCGTCGCTCGAGCCCGCAGCGCCTCAGCGTCAGCGGTTCGACCGAGGGCCATCAGCGCTCCTGCGAGCTTACTGGCAGCGCTGGCGCTCTTTGGCATCAAGGCAACCGCCTTTTCCAGCAATGGTAAGGCTTCATCTGCCCTCGATTGGTTAAGCAGAACCGTCCCTAGGTCTTCGTGCGCCCGAGCATGTCCGGGCGCAACCTTAATCACGTGCCGAAGGTTTTCCTCCGCTTCTTCGAACGCATTTCGCTCAGCCAAAATAGTACCCAGCAACGCCCTAAAATTAACGTCTCCCGGATCTTGAGTGATAGCCTCTCGACACAGTGACTCGGCTTCAGCCCGAGCACCACTTTTCAATCGAACAATGACTTGCTCAAAAATTTGGCGTGGATGTTGTTGCTTTTGCATCAATTATTCTCTGTCAAAACGGCCTTGCCTCTTATGGGCATGAAGCACTAAAGTTTGCCACAAACCTGTGTTATCGGCACGTCACAACGATTCGGGATAATTTCAGCCTTCGCAGCTCAAGCGGCTCCTGACCTAATTGGCTGTAGCCCACGGCAAGCAAATTTCCCAACCCATACTCAAGAGCCCGGATATGACCTCTACTAATCCCTTCGACGATACTCGCACATTGCTGATCAGCCTCTACATGACCCTCATCGGTTATGGCGTACTAGTGGGGATACCCGTGATCAGCACCGCTTGGGTGACTCTACTGGGGTTTTCGGAAGTTGAAGTCGGGCGCGTCGCGGGAGCGGATCTTGGTGGTCTCTCTGCAGGCGCAGTACTCGCTGCCCTATTGATCTCCCAAGTGAACCGGCGCGTCCTCATCGTGCTGGGATTGAGCATTGCAGTGACGGCTAACCTACTATGCCTCTATTTCATTGATTACAGCACCGTACTTTGGCTCCGGCTTCTCGCCGGCCTCGGCAGCGGTATTTATACCGCCACAGCCGTCGCCGCCCTAGGCGCAAGATCTAATCCCGCGCTGGCCTATAACCTCATGCTCTTTGCATTCGCATTTTCCCAAGCCCTTGAGATGCAGGTATTACCCCTTCTATCTATGAACGGAATCTATCTGACCTTTGTCGGCTGCTTTTTGCTGACACTACCTTTTCTCACCTGGATGCCCAAGCACGCAGCGGCCCCAGCGGAAGCGTCCTTTGAGGCTAAAGCTGCATTTGAGCCTCAGGTTACGCCCGCTGCGAGTTATTTGCCCTGGCTTGGTCTGGCCGCAATCGTCGTCACCTATGTCAACATTGGCGCTTACTGGACTTATATTGAACTCGCTGCGCTCGATGCTCAGATAACCCCCGACTGGATCAATCAAGTCCTTGTTTGGGCATCGTTTTGCTCCATCGTGGGCTGTTTATTCGCCACCCTCCTCAGTGATCGGTTTGGCCTGGGTCGCCCCCTTATGGTGACTCTCGTCATGATGTCCTTGATTGTGGGAATGTTGGCATTGGGAATCACCGACACTAAACTGCTGGTGAGTGTTTTTACATTTAACTTACTTTGGATCTTTATTGATGTTTATCAGATGTCGACCGTCGCAAGCGTTGATCGTTCCGGCCGATTCGCAGCACTCATGCCTGGCGCTCAAGGACTCGGTCAGATCATTGGTCCCAACCTTGCGGCGAGTTTACTCGGAGGCGAGCTTGGGTACCCCGCGGTGTTCTTAATGTGTTCGGTCGCCGCCTTACTGGGAATGCTCATTTACGGAGCCCTATATTTTTCACTGTCTCGCACCGGGCACCAATCTGCAATCAAGGTCTAGGCTGACCGAGACTGCTATTACAGCCTCGGGCTACTTAGGAACGTTATTTCGGCAAAATACCCGGGTTTGATAAAGAGCAGAGCACTTGGAATCCTCACCCAGAAGCGCGCGCACTTCGACCCAGTCTAGGCTCACAAGAAAATTCAGGTCCTCTCTTTTCGGGCGGGCCCAGGATCGTTGCAAAGCAATATTCAACCGCCCAAGGACCTAGCTAGAGAGATCAGCTAGCGTCAGCGGGTTCGCAAATCCGTGATCACTCCCGATTCAGGCCGATTGCCTCAGGCAGAAAAAATCGACCCGATCCTTCAAATTGCTTCGCGATGCGATCGAGACTCACCCCCCCTTTCACCACGAGTCCGTCTTTCATCACAAATGCTGGCTGTTCTAAAGCACTGATATCCTCAAGCGGGTTGCCAGGAATCGCAATGAGATCTGCTAAGTGCCCGGATTTTATCCTTCCCACCCGGTCGCCCCACCCCAAAAGATCTGCCGCAACACTGGTGCCCGCTTTAAGCGACGCCATCGGACTCAGCCCCGCCTCAATGAGCGTTGCAAATTCTCGAACATAAACATGAGGGGGAATGTTGTAGCCGCCTAAATCAACACCCACAACAATTTTAACACCCGCCCTATGTGCACGACCGATCATCTCGAGCCAGGACTGACGATAATCCCGATAAAACGTATCGTTCTTGTCACTTTCTTCCAACTTATTCGTATTGGCATAGTAATCACCGATGTAAATTGTCGGAACATAGTAGGTGCCGTGCTCCACCATTAACGCGATAGACTCATCCGATAAATAAGAACCATGTTCGATCGACCGCACGCCGGCCCGAACGGCCTGATTAATGCCTTCGGTTGCATGGGCATGAGCCGCGACCGGCACGTTGTGGCGCGAGGCCTCAGCAACGGCGGCAGCCAGTTCCTCGGGGCTGAAAGCCACGTTCTTTGGGTCATCCCCCACGGACAAAAAGGCCCCGGTCACCAGCAGTTTGATCCAGTCTGACCCAAACTTAATTTCCTGACGAATCGCCTTTCTAATTTCTTCAGGGCCATCGGCAATCAGGCCATCGGCGATGAGGCTCTGCTCTGGAGAGCCGTAATTAATATCGCCTCCTCCGCCCGTAATCGAAATATAGTGCGCCGCGCCCGTGATTCGAGGTCCTAAAAACACCCCTTCACTGATCACCCGTTGCAGGTCCTGGTTACCGTAAAAGACATCGGCATCACCCATCACTCTGATGCTCGTCCACCCCTGGGCTAACAACCGCTGTAGCGTAGCCAACCCAAGGAGCGCCTTATAAGCGGACGAGCCTGACAAGTGCGCATCCTGATATCGATCGTCAAACATCAAAGGGTGCTCATGCGCGTTAATAAGCCCAGGCATGAGTGTGGTCCCCGGCAGCGCTATCGTTTCAAAGCCTGGAGGTATCTCTCTGACAGGAATCAAGCCTTTAATTTGACCCGCCTCGACCAGCACGGCCTGATTCTCCAGCGGATAGTCACTGATACCATCTAC
>CAJYBS010000158.1 GCA_913064795.1 uncultured Gammaproteobacteria bacterium | reverse complement strand
TTTTAAAGACCCGGGCCAGACTCAGCCGATGATGATGGCCTTCTCTTACGCCTTCGTCGATCGCTTGCTCAATCCATGGTGTTGTAAAAGGAGAGGTGATGTATTGCTCAAGCTTGGTTTTTCTTAGATAGTGAGTCCCGAGGATGAAACCAGGTACGGGAGACGAGCATGAACCTCATTAGCGAAGATATTCTGATCGATTCGGGAGCCCAGTTGCCTGTTTATGACGCGATCTATTCGACGTTTGATGACTTTAAGTTTTGGGATCCGGCTGCCTGGACGAAGGGGCATCCTTTCGATGCTTATCAAAAAATGCGCGAAGTCTCACCGGTTATGTGGACCAAGACCAATAAGACGCTCTCGGGATTTTGGTCGGTCACCAAGTACCACGACATAAAAGAAGCAGAGCTCGCGCACCGCGTCTTCTCGTCACAGCGCGGCAGCATTAACATGGGGGTTCCCGATCGTAAAAATTGGCGTCCAGAGAAGCTCGTTCCTGCGGCTTACAACTCGCTAATTAATTTGGATGAGCCACTGCATCGAGAAATGCGCATGCAGCAAAGTCACTTCTTCTTCCCCGCTTATGTGGATTCTATTCGAAGCAAAGTGGAGCAAAAAATAGAGTCGCTACTCGATGAGATGGCGCGGCAGGGGCCGGTTGTCGACTTTGTAAAGTTGTTTTCTGAAGAATTGCCGCTCTTCACTTTGTGCGAAATGCTGGGGATTGATGAGGCGGATCGCCCTAAAGTCAAGGTCTGGATGCATTATCTTGAGCTTGCTGCGCAGTTTTTGAGCAACCCGTGGCAAACGTTTTTCGCAGAGCCGATGTTCCCTTTCCGTTTTAACTCGATGGTCAATGAGATGTTTTTGTATGGCGAACGGGTAATGGCGGATCGCCGGGCGAATCCAAGAGATGACTTGCTCACCGTGATCGCCCAGTCGAAGCTCGACGGAGAACTTCTGCCCCAAGAGTTCCTCGATGGTTCGTGGTTGCTCATTATCTTTGCAGGCAACGATACCTCAAGAAACTCGCTCTCCGGGACGATTCGGCTGATGACGGAGTTCCAAGATCAGCGTGCGATGGTTTTGGATGATCCCTCGCTGATTCCGCAAATGTCAGAAGAGGCGCTGCGCATGGTGTCGCCTGTGATGCACATGCGCCGAACCGCAACTGAGGACACCGTCCTCAACGGTCAACAGATTGCAAAAGATGAGAAGGTCGTACTTTGGTATGGTGCAGCGAACCGTGACCCGGAGATCTTCCCTGATCCCAATACATTCAATATGCATCGGGACAATGTCGAGAAGCACATTGCCTTTGGCCATGGCGTCCATAAATGCTTGGGCGCGCGGATTGCAAAGATGCAGTTAAGGATGGCGTTCGAGCAGATTTTTGATCGTTTTCCTCAGATTAGCTGGACGGGTCAGCAAACGATTGCCCCTAACCCTTTGGTGCACGCCATCTCGAGTCTGCAAGTCAATCTTTACGGCGGGTGACAGATGACGCTGGTGAGAAGGACCGCGTCTGTGATCACAATGAGTGAAGTGCTATTTTGACCCTAGCAATCAGCCAGGGCCCACCACTCGATGGGATGCGGTGGTTTCATTAAACCTCACCATCGACTGCGTCGATCTGTTGCATGAGGGATCGCGCCTGATCGCGGTGGGTTTCAAATTGGCTTTGCAGCTGGGTGAGGGTGCTTTCTTGTATCGACGAGGATTCGACGTCCTGCATTGATAGCGGACCAAGCCATTGGTAACGATTTTCATCCATTGCGATGCGCGCGTTCGCCGTTGATCCATTCGGGTCGCCAGGCTTACCGCTGCCAAAATACCCAAAGCCTTCGACCATACTTCTGGCTGCCGTTGCTTGGAAGCCGCAACGCCAAAGGAACTTATCACTGGCAGTCTTCAAGATATCGGGGCGTATTGTTAGATGAAAGAGCTCTTGCTGCCGGATGAAAGGGCGTACGACTGAGTTTGTGAGGATATAGCGAAGATCGTTAGAGTGGTTCACCGCGCCGCCATGGAGGACGCGCCCGTCTTTGAGCATGATCGTACCCGCTGGGGCCTTAAGGTTGATCGCTGGGGGCACTTCGCCAAACCGCCCACCGCCTTCACAGTAGAGTCGATGCGAACCCGGGATAATCAAGGTGCCGCCATTGACTTCGTCCACGTCCTGGAGGATGTAAATGGTGTTGACCAAGATAGGTGCGTCAAGGACCCGCAGCGATCCGACTAAAGATTGATCCTGGTGCATGCCTTGAGGATGACACCCCGGATACGAAATGTTTGAGATAAAACTCAAGTGGTGCCAGCTGCTCCCCAGCGCCTCATTTAACAATTGTTCGATGAGGGGGCCGGCTTGCACAGAGGAGGGCTCGTGGGTCATGCACTCGACGAACATCTCGCCTTTATTGACCAGGGACCAGACCTGTTGCTGAGCGGTTTGTAGGTAGGCGATGCCCAACGCACGTTCGGCGGCGGCTTGCTCCCGGACGCGCTGATGCAGTGCTTGGGTTTGCTCGGGCGAAGTGCCGTCTTCAATCAGGCAATAGCCCCACTGTGCGAAGTCAGACCGAAGCTGCGCCAAATCTTTCGTGGGCGAGGGCAGGTTTTTGTCTTTCCAGTAATCGTGTTTTTCTGCAACGGTTGTATCGAAGTAACGTCCTTCCCCATACTGTAGAACTTCGTCGGGTCGAGGTGGTCTTAACCAGGGGTTGTGCTGCATCAAGGATGTGTAGGGCTCTCCCGATCGATAGAAGTCGCGATAGGGGGTTTGTGCATTTTTTGAAGCCTCTGCAACCGCGGCTTTCGTAAATTCTGGAGGAGCTGTCTGAGCGCTGTCCATGGTGTGCGCCTCTCTGAGTCGTGAATCTTAGACCTTACGCGGTAACGGCAGGTGCGTAAACTTCAAGTTGTGGACTCCATGGATTGTAGATCAAAGGATTTAAGACAATTGGTTTGGGCAGTCGATAATGGATAATGGCTGGAGTCGTGCTCTTGGGGGATGCGCACCAGCATGGGATCGACCCTTGATTGGCAGGGACCGCTAAAGTGCGATTTGAGGCTTCAATTGTCGCTACGGGTCACGATGGGAGCTTAGGGTTTGCCGTACCGGCTTGCTGTCTACTAGGAACGGCTTTTGTTGTAGCCGGTGCTAAGATCAACAAAAAAGCGATACCATGAGAGCCATCAATTCGTCGATTAAAGGGAGTCCGATGTCGATTATTCTGTCTGTGATGCGAAACTGGAAAAATTTCAGTGGCCGATCTGGGCGGGGAGAATATTGGTGGTTTACGCTTTGGTCTACCTTGGTAGCCGGCGCACTTACTGCTTGTGATTTTTACCTTTTTGGCGACGCAGCGGGTTATGGCGGCTACAGTTTTGCGTTGGGTTCGGACGCGGTTGCCACTGTCCATCCCGTCAATTTAACCAATTTGTTTGGCATCGTGACTTTGATACCGATTACAGCACTGTCGGTTCGGCGGCTACACGATGTGAACCGATCTGGGTTTTGGTTGCTGATTGTGTTTACCTTCTTTGGTCTTTTTGTCGTGGCTTACTGGGCGGTTAAGCCCGGCGATTCCGAAAGTAACGCCTACGGCGTGAATCCTGCCTTGACCCCCTAGGGGCACTGGCTATTTGGGCGTAGGTAAATCCAATGATGGCGCTAAAACTCGTTCACCTCACTCCAAAGACTCGTTCCTGGTTCAGATTAATATCTGTCTTGCTTTGGGGATGGTTGGGGATCAGCTTTGAGAGCGCTGCTGTTTGCCAAAAGTCGATGGTCAGTCACCCGATTCAGAGGCTGTCCATTGGCTCAATGGAGCGTGTTTATCGAGTGCATGTTCCGCCTGGCTATCAGGACGGGACCCATCATCCTGTAGTACTCATGCTTCATGGCTGGGGCGGTGACGAGCACACATTTTTAGACGATCCGAATATTCTGGTGCCAGCTGATGCGCGGGGCTTTGTCTTGGTTGTTCCACGAGGGCTTGGCAGCGGCCCGCCTGACAATAGCTATGGTTCTTGGACGTTTAACGGTTCGGCATCCGGGACAACACAAGACGGGTCGCCGATTTGCGATACGTCGCTGACGCCGGATTACCGATATGCCTCGTGTAAAGCGGCGAGCATCGCCGAAAATACTTGTGCATGGACCCATTGCCAGAATTTGCTGTCATCCGACGCGGAGTTTTTAGCGGCTGTGTTGGCTCAGGTGGAAGCGTTATTCTGCGTGGATCCAGCCCGTATTTTTGTCTTTGGGGGCTCTAACGGCGGTAACGCGATTTGGGATTTTTCCGATCGCCCAGGGTGGTCGAAAAAGATCGCGGCGATGACGTCATTAATTGGGCTGCCGCACAAGTCGTACATCAGCGGTGATTCGGCCCTTCGATCGCCGCCAGCGCTGTTGATCACTGGAACTCAAGACCCAACGGACCCGCCTGGTCCCTGGGATGACCTGACGCCCACAATCACGAGCAATCAAGCGGATCGCTTTTATTACGAATCTGCGAGTGCAACCATCAGGGCTTGGTCCGAGCGGCAAGGATGTAGCGTGGGTGCCAAGGCAAGGCCCCTCGATGTGGCAGCGCCTTTCGATTGCAGATCCTATTGTCCGGGCAGTATCGCGTCGTCCCCAGCGCTCGACTGCCGAATTGACATGGGGCACGTCTATCAACTGGAGACGACCTGGCCCTTTATTTTAGATTTCTTTTTAAATCGACCTTTCGATGACCGTTAGCCACCGGGAGGTACAACGGCTCGAGAGGCTGCTTAGTTTAGGAGAACGCCAAATGATGAAAACCCGATTCCTATTTTTCACGGCCCTTGCGTTGACCCAAGTAGCCTTTGCAAAGACTCCAAGTCCGGCCTTGCCTGCTGAATTGAGCAAGGAAGATCTGGCGGGCGAAATTTTTGAACGTGATGACATGATTCAAACGCGCCACGACGACGGTCATGTCACGTTAGATGTGACCTCCATGCTGTCCAGTGATAAGAAGTTTTCCTCGGGCATGTACAAGTCAGGCAAAACACGTTTGGAAGTGAACAAGCCCTACGGCGTCGATGAATTTATGTATTTTTTAGAGGGCAGTGTCACGCTCACCTCAAGTGATGGTACGGTTCAGACCATCGAGGCAGGCGAGGGAGTCACTATCTCAAAGGAATGGACGGGAACATGGGAGACGGAAGGCTATACAAAGATATGGGTGATCTACTCGGCAGCTGGAGAGTGATTGAATTTGCTAGGCAGTCCTCCAAAAGCCTCACCTCGTAATCAAGTCGCAGCCAAGTAGTACTCGGACCTAGGTTGGCGGGACATATGAGTGCAGCTTTTCCCCAAGGGTGCGCTTTCAATGGTTGTGTCTTAATCCATAGAGAACTGACCAAGGTCCTTCAGAGGTTGTATTCGCACTGACTCCCCTGGTGCTATGTGTGAGCAAACGGTGTTTGATAGGGGCTAGAAGGGCATCTTTTTGTTGATCAACCAGTGCTGTCAGTTGCCCTTCGGGTTCGATATGA
>CAJYBS010000157.1 GCA_913064795.1 uncultured Gammaproteobacteria bacterium | reverse complement strand
CGATCAGTATTGATACATGCTGGCTTACCTCTTTCGCGAATAGGCTTGCGACAACCTTTGTGTTGAGCAAATTATCAATCAGTAATCCCGTTATCAGAAGAAGCATCAGTACCACTAGGTGCGGTGTGGCCAGCGGTTGACCGCCGATATCGCTTGAGAGACTGCCGAGTGGTCGAACCCGAAGGTCCTTTCCTAGGCGATCTGCTGGTAGGCCGCCGACGCCACCATGGCAATGAATTCACGATGCGATCGGTATCTCCCAGGTTTACCTCGTCCCAGTAAGCCGCTGAGGAATCTTCTATGAGCCGATTTGTGAATGACTCAGTGGTGAAGATCGGATGGCCGCCCTTTTTCAGTATCAAAGGGATCACCGAGGAGCCGCAGGACTCAAGGATGATCGGCCGGAAGACGAGTTCGCCTAAGCGTCAAACGGATTCGCCGAAGCGACTGGTTTCCCTTGGTGAGCGTCTCGATGAACCACTGTAAGGAGAGTCCTGCGGATCATTGATGTCTTTACCTCATGGGAACCTTGCCTTTTAGATCGTGCTAGGTGTGCTCAGCCAAGGATTTGACAGGGCCGGGGAAGAACTGGTTGGTTGTTTTTTGGTAGGCACGATATTCAGGGCGTTTATGTACTGAGTAGTATTCCGATGGTTCTGCGCCGGTACCATAGACTAAGGTAGCGTACATTTTCCACGAGGCCATGAGTAGTCCGGCCCCTAATGCTAGCCAGATAATGAAGCTTTCTCGGTCGTATAGCGCCATCAAAGACGGGACTGCCGCAATGATCAATCCATTCCAAACCATCCATTCGGCGAAATAGTTTGGATGGCGACTGTACTTCCAGAGACCTACGTTGCAGACCTTGTTCTTCATTCCAGCTTTTTTCATGGCGCGCAGGAAGGTCAGTTTTTGAGTATCTGCGATGGATTCCATTGCAAAGGCGCCGATCCAGATCAGCATGCCGGCGATTTCGAGAAAGTGGAAAGATTGGTTCGGGTTTGAGCCAATCACAAAGGCGGGCATCGCTAAAAAAGAGGCGTTGGCGAGCCCCTGCCAAAGGGCGTCAACTTGCATTGCCAGTTGTGTATTGGTTTTGCCAGATGCGATCCATCGCCGTTTTTGGTATTCATAACGCGGGAATTCCTGTTTTAGCCTTCCCGTTGACCAAAGTTTGAGTGCGCCGAAACCCATGCGGCTTCCAACAGTCAGATAAGCGATGCCGACAAGGGCAGTCCGCAGTGGATCTCCTTCGCTTAACAACCAAGTGAGGGCGCCAATGACGGTTAAACCGAGTGGCCAGCCAATATCGACATAAGACATCCGATGGGTTTTCCAAATGGGAATACAGACGACGAGGCCAAACAGCACCAGTTGCAGTAAACCGTTATACAAACCAATCGTTGCAAAGACATCGGTTGCCAGTAACAAGGCCCAGCCTGCGATGAAGGGTAGGAGAGGTGTGAAATAGTTCATAACTTGAGCATCATTGTTTAAGTCTCTTTAATGCCCCTCTAGGACAGTCCCTCTTTACTTTGGAGATCAGGTGGCCAATGCCTCTACTAGAGGTCGAACTCCTGCGCTTTGCGCAATCGCCGCGCAAAGACCTCCATCTCCCGTTGAGCCTGCATGTCCTTAGCAGCTTGTGCGCAAAGGATGCCTCGCTCGAGAATTTTCAGCGCAGCTTCGGGTTGGTGTTGATCCCTTAAGACCTTTGATAACAATTTATAGGCGGCAGTGTAGTCAGGGTCTAATGCCAAGCAGGTTTTCAGATGTTGCGCAGCTTGCTCTAAGTCTGCATCGGGTTCAGTCTTGAGGTGCGCTGAGGCAAGGCCATAGCGAAGCAATGCTGAGTCTTGTCCTTTGCTCAGCAGGCGTTCGAGAGCTGCAATTGAGGGCATAGATGATTGGCCAATGTTTGTTAAAGCTTAGGTGAAACTTCGCTAAGATGCACCCGCCGTTTAGCCTTGTCCTGTTTGGAATTGAATCTGGGGAAGACAAAGATGCAGAGGCAGAGAGACAAAAAAGTGCAGAGGGTTGAACCCTTGGGCGCAAAACGCGTGCAGAGCATGTATCCTGAAGTCTGTTGATCCCCAAGAGCACCATCGATCTCTATGATTAAGCTGATTTCAAACCCGAATACTCGACTTGAAGAAGTCCTGGCACTCAACAATCAAAATACGCCTCACGTCAACGCACTATCTCCGCCTGACCTTGATGAACTGATCCAGGCGTCCGCGTCTTTTCAAGTGGCGACCGATGAGGCGGATCAACTCGCGGGCTTTGTTTTGTTGTTACGAGAAGGGGCGGCTTACACGAGTTTGAATTATCAGTGGTTCTCTAGGACATTGTCTGAATTTTTGTACGTCGATCGCATCGTGGTCGTGCCTGAGTTCAGAGGGTTTGGGGTTGCGCAATTGCTTTATGATCATGCCCGTGCAATCGCTAAGGACCAGGCAGTCCCTTGGTTGACCTGTGAGGTTAATCTCGAGCCTCCAAACCCGCGTTCGCTTGCTTTTCATCATCGCCAGGGGTTTGAAGAGCTGGGACAACAAGCCACCGAAGGGGGATTAAAGACCGTGTCCCTGCTGGGAGTGAAGTTTTGAATGAGCGTCACTTCCCTCTGATCGCAGTGATTAGTTTGGTCGTTATAGCACTGGGGTATTGGTTTTTGAGTGCCCCGGAGAAACCGCAGGTGGTCCCTCAAAAAATCGAAACGGTGCCCGTTGAGAAAGTTCGTACGCGAGTCGAGGCGACCATGACCAATTGCGCGAGGCGTGGAGATACGACACGGGTGGAAGGCTTGGTGCACAACCGAGGGTCAATTGATGTGACCCGGGTCACGGTTCAAAGTATCTGGAAAGATGGGTTTGGCAGTGTTCAGTCCACCGGTCTGGTTTATGCGGTTGCAGAAGGGGAGACGCTCCCCCCGGGGGAGAGCCGCAGTTTTGTTGACACCACGAAGCAGCGCGGCATTGAGCGTTGCAACGTGCGGGCGCTCGACTGGTGGGCCGATGATTGAGGCCAAGATCAAAGTTGCGATCAAGGCAATCTTTGAAGCTGCCATCGAAGAAAAACAGCCAGGCTGTGTTTTGGATAATGCAATGAATAAGACAGGTCAATGATTGAAGTCGAACCGAGTAGAGCGTGCGTAGAAGGATCTAAGTTCGCAGGAGTAGATTAAATGACTTGGGCGTTGACGACAGCCGAAAAAACGTCCTACAGCACCCGGGGTTATCTTCTTCGGGAATCGGTTTTCTCGCAGAGCCAGGTCGCTGCAGTCAACGAGGTCATTGATCACGTAGAGACTTCGATAGTGAATGCGGCCAAAAGCGGCCGTGAATACTGGATCGAAGATCGACGGTTTATTGATTATGGCGCTCACACCCTCCAGCTTGCACCCGCGCCGATGGATGCGCATCTTAGGGTGCTCGAACCTGTGCATTCTTTAGCTCATGAACTCTTTGAACTGATTAATGATGACAGGATACTCGATCCGGTGCGTGACTTGATCGGTTGTGAGGGGCTCTCAGTTTGGACGAATAAAATCAATTTCAAAAGACCTGGGGGCTCAGCCTTTGGCTGGCATCAAGACGCGCCCTACTGGATTCACGATGCAATCGATCTTCAAAAGCTGCCAAATGTGATGATTGCACTCGATGATGTTGGTCCAGACAGCGGTTGTTTTCGGGTGATATCCGGGAGCCACCGAAGGGGTATCCTGCCCGCACGCAATGACGGCTCCCAATTAGAGGGTTTCTTTACGCATCCTGATGCCATCGATTTGAAACAAAGCATCGAATTTTCTATGCCCGCGGGTGCCCTGCTGTTTTTTGACCCCTTGATCGTCCATGGATCGACGCAAAACACCTCCCCACTCCGGCGGCGAGCGCTGATTGCTACCTACCAACCGGCGCATTATCCCTCCTTGAAATCGAAAGCAGTGGTCAATTTAGGCAGTTCTGGGTGACTGGTGATGCCCGGTGAAACGGAGTAAAAATTCAATCGATGGCTTCGGGCAGCGGGGGAGAGTAGACAGTGCAACGTCCGTCTGGCCGGTTTGGCTCAGGCAGGGTTACCGATCGACGAATGGGGATCAGACCTTCAATGAGTGATCAGCCAACAAAGGTATTGCGCTTAATTCTGGGCGATCAATTGAATGCGTCACATAGCTGGTTCGACCAGGTTCGCAGCAACGTCGTCTATTTGATCGCGGAGCTGATGCAGGAACAGACCTATGTTCGACATCACATCCAAAAAACGGCTGGATTTTTCCTCGCTATGGAGGCTTTTGCGAAGGATTTGGCGGCCCAGGGTCATGAGGTGCATTACGCGACACTCGATGAGACCGCCGGTTTTGAATCCCTTCCAGAATTCCTAGTGGATGTGATGCGCCGTGGGGGAATCAGTCACTTCGAGTACCAGAGACCTGATGAGTATCGATTGCGGAAACAGCTCTCCGACTGGGTAGCGCAGAGCGGGGTGATTGCCCGAGATTTTTCCACAGAACATTTCTTCTTGAGTGACGAGGCACTGGGGGACTATTTTCATTCTGGTAAGGCGCATCGGCTAGAGCATTTTTATCGCAAGATGCGGGAGCGTTTTGATGTTCTGATGGAAGAGGGAGGGCCCTTAGGCGGTCAATGGAATTTTGATGCAGAGAACCGTAAGCGTTTGCCAAAAGGGATCGAAATTCCTGAGCCCTTGATGTTTTGCAATGACGCCGAAGACGCTGTCAATCGACTGAAAAGGCATGGGGTTGAGACCCTCGGGGCGCTTGACGGGCCACTCGGGTGGCCGGTCAATCGAGCGCAAGCCTTGAGCTTGTTAACAGATTTTTGTCTGCGGATGTTACCTTTTTTTGGGCCCTACCAGGATGCGATGACGCATCGAGGCTGGTCTTTATTTCATGCGAGAGTGTCATTTGCGCTCAATACCAAAATGCTCAGCCCTCAAGAAGTCTGCGATGCGGCCATCAGGGCCTATAACGAGCGACCTGATGAAATTGGTCTGGCGGCAGTTGAAGGGTTCGTGCGTCAGATCCTGGGATGGAGAGAGTTTATCCGCGGTATTTATTGGGCCAATATGCCGGAATACGCTGATCGCAATGAACTCGAAGCGCAAGGAGAGCTGCCGCATTTTTACTGGGATGGTCAGACCAAGATGGCTTGTATGCAACAGGCGATCGGTCAATCCTTGGAGTTTGCCTATGCGCATCATATCCAGCGTTTAATGGTCACTGGAAACTTTGCGCTGCTTCTGGGGGTCCACCCTGATCAGGTCGATGCTTGGTATTTGGGAATGTATATCGATGCCATTGAATGGGTGGAAATGCCTAATACACGCGGGATGAGTCAGCATGCTGATGGGGGGCTGGTGGGATCAAAGCCTTATATTAGCTCTGGCCGCTATATCGAGCGAATGAGCGATCATTGCCGAGGGTGTGCCTATAAGGTGAGTGCGCGAGTAGGGGATAGCGCCTGTCCTTTTAATGTGCTGTATTGGGATTTTTTAGATCGCAACAGCGCTCGGT